>NZ_JBNUPG010000019.1:0-25567 GCF_050409545.1 Facklamia sp. P12932
TGCAAGCGATTGATTTGAAGGCTGATAAAGGGTAGTCATAAACATAAGAGGGTCTTGAGTGATCGAGAGAGAAACGAAGGTCTTGGACCACACGATAGACGTCTTTAAGGACTTCTAAAACAAGCAATCTATTATAGAGAAAGGTTGAAAGTATTGAAGAATGAGCTGAAACGATTTAAGGATATATTGAATGTTACAAGCATTAAGAATTAAACTAAAATTAAACGGCTTGTCTCCTATCCGATACAGGTTACAAGCCGCTTAAAGATTATTTGATTAAAGTGACGTATTTATGGGTTCAGTACATTTTAAAAATAGAAGGGGGTTTTCTTTTTTTTTACTCTAAAATAAATAACTAAGACTATAAAAAACAATGAAAATTATACTTATAGCACCCTGATAATTCAGCTTGTTTTGAATACGGTGATGTTTCTTGACAGGGATTAAGCTTGGTAAGTAAATAGCAAGTGTAACTACAAAGAATAGAATTTGAACGAGGTAGAAAGACTGAGTGGGTAGTGAGGTGTAAACTCCTGTAATACTCGCTAGTACTAGCATTGAAAAGACTATGTATGTAATCTTTACGGGTATTTTTCTTTCAAGTATCTTAAAATTATATATTCCTTTAAGAAACTGCTGATTTATTTCTAAAGCTGTCATCAATATAATAAGGGGTATAAAAGATATCATTGCTTTATTGTTTAAAGTATTCGCCTGTGAATAGTAGGCGATAATATTTAGTAAAAAGCCAGTAAAATAACTATTTAATAGTATATGATAAATGGTCTTAACTAAAGGGACAAATTGGTACTGAACCACTATTATGATAATGTATATAATTAACAAAATATTTATAATGTAGTGCTGGTTTATCATAAAGAACAAAGCGGCTGTCAGCAAGCCTATTAATAAAAGATAGTATATAATAGGTGATTTAGCCTTGGGATCTTTTAAAATATGATGATAATAATTGTAATGGTTAGTCATATTGCTTAAGATAACAACTAGTGCTAAAAGCCCAAGATCTAACCAGTCGACTTGCTTCACTGAATAAATAGCGGTAGTTAGTCCAAAACCAATCCACGACAAAGGATAGCCTACTAACTGCATCAAAGGATGTTTAAGTATGTTATTAATTGTGTTCATTGAGTTTCCTTTCAAGAGGATTTTATAATTGAAATTGTTTCTATTAGTATTCTAAGGTATAATTTACAACGTTACAACCAAAAGTTCCCGATAGGGTTCACGATTCATCGATTGTGAATTTGCCTTGTAACCAATATAAAAAATGGGGGAAGATAAATGAAAGCTTTAGAGAAAAGATTATTTACATCAGAGTCAGTTACAGAGGGACATCCAGACAAGATTGCAGATCAAATTTCTGATTCAATTTTGGATGCCATCTTGAAACAGGATCCGATGGCCAGAGTAGCCTGTGAAACAGCTGTTAACACTGGCTTAGTTATGGTGTTAGGAGAAGTTACTACGAGTGCCTATGTGGATATTCAAAAAATTGTTAGACAGAAGGTTGATGAAATTGGTTATAATCGTGGCAAATTTGGTTTCGACGCCGAAAACTTAGCCATTATTGTTTCTTTAGATGAACAATCAGCTGATATAGCTATGGGGGTTGATTCAGCTATTGAAACAAGAGAAAACCAAGAAAATGTACAAGAAATAGGAGCGGGTGACCAGGGATTGATGTTTGGTTATGCTTGTGATGAGACGCCAGAATTGATGCCTTTACCGATTTCTTTGGCGCACAAATTAACACGTAGACTGACTGAAGTAAGAAAATCTGGACAGTTGGACTATTTAAGACCGGACGGTAAGGCTCAGGTAACTGTAGAATACGACGAACAAGATCAACCCGTTAGATTAGAGGCAATAGTCGTTTCAACTCAGCATAGCGAGGAAGTGTCATTAGAAGAGCTTAGAGGAGCTATTTTAGACCTTGTTATTAAACCAACTATTCCAAACGAATTATTGGATGAAGAAACTAAGATTTATATTAACCCCACAGGACGTTTCATTATAGGCGGTCCAAAAGGAGATGCAGGCCTCACCGGACGCAAAATTATAGTGGATACATATGGAGGGTATGCTCGTCATGGAGGAGGCGCATTTTCAGGAAAGGACGCAACCAAAGTGGACCGATCAGCCTCCTATGCTGCACGCTATATTGCTAAGAATATAGTGGCTGCAGGAATTGCAAAAAAAATAGAAATTCAAATTGCTTATGCGATTGGAGTGGCTCAACCAGTATCTGTTAGTGTGAATACCTTTGAAAGCTCCGATCATTCAGATGCTGAAATTGTTCGGGCCATTCGTCAGGTTTTTAAACTTACACCTAAGGGAATTATTGATATGTTGGATTTGAGGAAGCCAGTTTTCGCCAAAACAGCAGCCTATGGCCATTTTGGCAGAGAAGAAGTTGGATTCACTTGGGAACGTACAGATAAGGTTGAAGAACTAAAGTCTTTACTAATGTAAGCTATTAGGTTGTACTTATCTATTATTTTTAGTAATATATGCTTAGTTAGAATAATTATAAATAACAATTCGGAGGGATTAGAATGAAGTATGTTGTAGTTGGAACATCACACTTTGGTTATGAGTCGGTTCAGACTTTATTAAAGCGTGACCCAGACGCTGAAATTCATTTATTTGAGGCGGGAGAAGAGTCATCCTTTATGGGGTGAGGTTCTCAATCATACCTGGAAGGTATATCTAAAGAGTTGTCAGAGTTACATTTTGCCAATAACGCCTCCTATAGTGAACAAGGTATTATCATGCATCCTGCCAGCCAAGTAATAGGAGTCAACCCAGAAGAAAAAACAGTAACGGTTAAGACAGAAGAAGGAGAGCATCAAGAGTCTTATGATAAGTTACTATTGAGTCCAGGTGGGTTTGCACCACTTCCTCAGTTTGAAGGATATGATTTAGAAAATGTTCACACTTTTAGAGGACCAGAAGATACGCAAGTAGTATACGATCGTATGAAAGAAACTAACCACTTAGTAGTGATTGGTTCTGGTTATATCGGAGTGGAAGTGGCAACGGCATATGCAGAAGCGGGTATAGATGTTACAGTTATTGATATGGAAGATCGTATTTTGCCTGCTTATTTAGATGAGAACATTTCAAAATTACTAGAAGCGCACGGTGCTGATAAAGGCTTACACTTTAAGGGTGGAGAAGCTGTTAAAAAACTATTAGGAGAAGGCAATAAAGTCAAAGCTGTTGTGACCGATAAGGGTGAATATCCTGCTGATACAGTTGTAGTAGCTGTAGGTGTTAAGCCAGCAACTGACTGGTTGAAAGGCACTCTTGAAATGGATGATCATGGCTTTATTCAAACAAACGAATACCTAGAAACATCCGCAAAAGACGTATACGCTGGTGGAGATGCAACTTATATTCCTTTTGCACCAACGGCTGATAAGACAAATATTGGTCTTGCTACCTTAGCGAGAAGACAAGGAATCGTAGCCGCTCTTAACGCCTCAGGAACTCAATTCAAGATGCCTAGTGTATCTGGAACTTCTGCCTTGAGATATTTTGACTATACGATTGCTTCAACTGGCTTATCAATGGTCAATAAAGATTTATATGAAGGTAAAGTAGCTTGGAAATATGTAGAAGAAAAAGTTTATCCTGATTTCATGCGTAAACCAGGCACTGTTCATATGATGATTTTCTATGATGAAGATAGCCATATCATTTTAGGTGGACAGCTAGTTTCTAAATTTGATGTAGCCGATTCAATTAATGTGCTTTCAACAGTCATTAATGCCAAATATACGCTTGAGCAACTAGCGTTGTTAGACTTCTTCTTCCAACCTAACTATGACCGTCCATGGCATTATTTAAATGTCTTAGCGATTGAAGCCTTAGGTAATACTGTTGGGGGAGCAGATAAATTACTGTTCTAATAATCATTAAAAAAACTAGTCCATGCTAAAATGGGCTAGTTTTTATTTTAAATTAAATTTCTTTAATATTTCTCTTATAATTTAAGAAGCCGTTGAAGAAAGCGTTTAATTTGTGTAAGATAGGAGTACAGAGATTGAAATTTAGTATATCTAGGAGGCAATCATATGGCTTATGATTTTAAAACGTGTGTCGATCGCACACAGCAAGGTTCTAAAAAATGGTTATTAATGAGAGAGTCTAATAAGAATATTCCTGAGGGGATCGCTCCGCTTTCAGTAGCAGATTTAGACTTCCCAATGGCACCCGGTATCATTGAAGGCTTAAAAAAAGATTTGGACGAACTTGTCTTAGGCTACACCGTACCGAATCAAGCCTATTATGAAGCCGTTAAGAAATGGATGAAAGACCAGCACCAATGGGATGTTAAAGAAGAGTGGATGGTTACCGCACCTGGAGTTGTTCCAGCAATTAATGTTTTCGTTAATGCTTTTACACAAAAAGGCGATGGTATCATTATTTTAGAGCCTGTTTATGGACCTTTTACGGCAGCTATTGAAAATAATGAGCGTAAGAAGATTAATGTTGAGTTAATTAATAATGAAGGATACTATACCATAGATTTTGAAGCATTAGAAGCAGCAGCAAAAGAGGCTAAAGCAATGATTTTCTGTAGCCCTCACAATCCAGTCGGGCGTGTATGGAAGAAAGAAGAACTGGAAAAAGTTGCTAAAATTTGTAAGGAAAATGACCTATATCTATTTTCAGACGAAATTCATTTTGATCTAGCCCATAAAAATTTCAAACATAATGTCTTTGCTAATTTATCTGACGATATTGCACAGCGTGTAGTCGTGGCCACTGCGCCTTCTAAAACGTTTAACTTAGCGGGTTTACAGACATCAAATATCTTCATCGTGAATCCTGAATGGCGTCAACGATATATCGAAACAGCTGAAAAAATGAATTTGCTTTCTGTTCCAGTCTTAGGTCTTTATGCCTGTAAACATGCCTATAATGATTGTTTAGATTGGAAAGAAGCATTAGTAGAATTAATCGAAGAAAATTATCAAATGGCAAAAGCGATGATTGAAGATCAGCTGCCTGAAATTGTAGTAACACCAATGGAGGCTTCCTATTTATTATGGTTGGATTTAACTCCATTAAATATGGAATGTGAGGAAATTATTAAGCTGTTAGAAGCACATCATGTTTATATCAATAATGGTGTGATGTTTGGCTCTTGTGGTGAAGGTTTTATTCGTATTCATTTAGCCCTACCTAAGGAAATAGTCAAAGAGAGTATCGAACGGTTTATTGAAGCCATTAAGAGCAGATAGATTATAAGCTTAAATTGAAATTAAACTAATAAAGATAAAACAAAGAAGCAGTCATTCATGATTGCTTCTTTATTTCTTTTCGATAGTAATTAAAAGAGGAGGGTGATTCCTTTGATTTAAAAAATCAAGAATAGAGATTGTAAACTGATCTTGCGACCATAGCGTTAATTGTTTTATTAATTCTTCTTTTTCAATCGCTCCCTCTTTATGTCCTGAATAAACAACAATAAATATTTTCCCTTTTGAAACTAAGCGCTGAGCAATTTGATTGAGTGCTTGTAAGGTTGTGGAAGCTTTAGTAGTGATTTGATGGCTGGCTCCAGGTAAATAGCCTAAATTAAAAATAGCTCCATGAACTTTAGCTAAGGTTGAAAAACTGAGAACTTGATCAAAATGCTGGTGTCCATTGTTAAAAAGTTGGAAAGAATCGGATGAAAAGATTTTTAGCTTTTGTTGAGCTATTTCCAGTGCTTGAACTTGAATATCGAAAGCAAAAAGTTTTCCAGAAAAAGCCGGGTGGCTTAATATAAAAAAACTGTCATTTCCTTTTCCGAGAGTAGCGTCAATATAATTTCCAGCAGGGAATCTTTCAATTAATTTTCCTAAAGCATCATGACTAGACTGTAAGGCATTCTTCATTATTCCACTCTTTCTAATAAAAGTTGACTGCCATCTGAGGAAGTGAGTATGGTAGTCGTACCCTTAAACTTTATTTCATATTGCTTTGCTTGGTGCGCTGATTGAATAAGATTTAAATAGTTTCCTTCTAAATAATAACGCGCTGTAAAATTTAACTCCTCTTTTTTATCAATCAGCAAATCCCTTGTTTCTTGTAGAGATAAATCCAACTCTTGTTCGGCTTGTTCTAGGAAATTATCTTCATTCAGTTGAAAGTGAACAAGCTCATCTTGAAAATCTACTTGATAAATAAGTGAATCATTTAAAGTAACTTGCCAACAGTGATTTTCAAGTTTTTTTTCATTTAAGAAAGAACATCCTGACAGAAGAACAAATGAAAGGATGAGTATATGTTTTAAATAGGACTTCAAAAAAATCGCTCCTCTATATTGTGGCCATTTATTCATACTATACTCGCTAATGTATTCAATTAAAAGTAGTCAAACCAATATTGATATATTTCATTTATGTTACTTATGTTAAAAATCCAATAAAAGTAACGATAAAGGAACATTTTTTATTAGAGATGGCATATAATACAGTATGTATCCGTATGGAAATTTATTTAATTTGGAGGCTGAAGGATGATTCAACAGCGAAATCGGAGAATGCGTCAGCAAGAAAAAATCCAAAGACGCAAACTATTTAAGAAAATTTTCACCAATATTAATGTTGGTGTAATGTTACTGTCAACAAGTGTGTTAACACAAGTTCAATCTGAAAATGCCATTGTTCATGCTCAGAAATCTCAAAAGAAATTCTCTCCACAAGAATTTATCAATAGTATCGGGCAATCTGCGAAAGAAATTGCTGCTAAAAATGATTTATATGCTTCTGTTATGATAGCCCAAGCAGCGTTAGAGTCCGGCTGGGGAAGTTCAACACTTGCTCAAGCACCTAACTATAATCTGTTTGGAGTCAAGGCAGGAAAAAAGGATAAAAAAGTGGAAATGGATACTCTAGAAGATGATGGGACAGGATCTTATTATCAAATTAAAGATAACTTTAGAAAGTATGATTCTTATGCTGATTCATTATTGGATTATGCTAGAGTATTAACTGGTGAAGGATCTGCTTGGAGAAAAAGCTATTATCAAGGAGCTTTAAAATCCAATACAACTTCGTATCAAGAGGCAACAGAACATTTAACTGGACGTTATGCAACAGATACACGCTATGGCGGAAAATTAAACCAAATAATTAGCCAATATCAATTGGATCAATTTGATGGCCCCAATCAGTCCACTACAATTAAACCTACTACATCACCAGAAACAAGCATTGTAGACGAAACTGTTTCAAGTGAAATCGTTTCAACCAATGGAAGCTATAAAGTCCAGCCGGGTGACGGATTTTATAAAATAGCCAAGAAATTAGGCGTAAATGTTGATGACTTAATAAAAGTTAATGGAATGACGATTCAATCAGTTATCCATCCCAATCAAGTTTTAAGGATACCTGGTCAAACTCAAGTTACTAGTCAAGTAAATAAATTATCTATCAGCAAGCCTTCTGCAAGCAAGCCGGTTGAAAATACGAATGAACCTGTTGATAAGAACACTGTAAGCTCAACAACTAAAGGGCTTTACACTATTAAAGCGGGCGATTCTTTATATGCTATTGCGAAAAAGCATGGTGTGCGTATTAACGACTTATTATTAGCTAACGGCATTCACTTAAATACTGTTATCCATCCCAATCAAAAATTGATAATTCCTGGAAGCAATATGGGTGAAGCGTCTTCTCATCTTGTTAATAAAAAGCCAGTATCTACGCCAAAAGAAAATCTAGTAGTTACAGATAAAACTCAAGAAATTAAACAAAATACAAGTGGGGATTATATAGTAAAAGCAGGTGACTCTTTATGGGCCATTGCAAATCGCCATGGAATAACATTAGCTAACTTATTAGAAGCAAATAATCTACAAGTTAACAGTCTAATTATTCCAGGCCAAAAATTAAATATTTCCACTAAAACTTCATCAAGTCAAGCCCTAGCTCGTCAAGCAACGAAGTTAGAAACTAAAGTAGAAGTTATTAAGCAAGATGACGTTTCAATCGAATCTTCAGTAACTGTTTCTACTCCATTAAAGTCTGAAACGGTTAACTTAAGTCAAACAATTAATGAAGAATCAAATGAAAGCACTAATGAAGTAGTTTCAACGGGTTCTTATGTTGTAAAGGCTAATGATACTTTATATGCGATTGCACGTCGTAATGGCTTAGATGTTAATGATCTGATTGAAAAAAATGGTGGAACAACCATTTATATCGGACAAATTATTAATTTTTAAAAATTTAAAAATGTAGGACCTAGTAAATTGTGGATCATCTAAAGAGAACTTACATTTGGTGAAAGTAAGTGTTGAAAAGCTTTTGAACTCTTCCTTTTAATGCTCGAGCTAAGCGTAAAGTGTTAACTTGAGACGTTTGCTGCGTTAAAGCATAGAGCATTAGCTCTCAGCTAATGAAATAATAGGTGGTACCGCGCGATTGCGCCCTATGAAGTTGTCTTTGAGATGATTTCATAGGGCTTTTTTGTATAAAAGATTAGATAATTGGAGGAAAAGAATATGACATATCAGCATCGAGTAATTGAGAAAAAGTGGCAAGATTATTGGGATAAAAATGAAACTTTTAAAACTAAGGATAGAGCAGACCGAGAAAAATATTATGTATTAGACATGTTTCCATACCCTTCAGGTCAAGGACTACACGTAGGTCATCCAGAAGGTTACACTGCTACTGATATTATGGCCAGAATGAAAAGAGCACAAGGTTATGATGTTCTTCATCCAATGGGGTGGGATGCTTTTGGTTTACCAGCTGAACAATATGCCTTAGATACTGGTAACGATCCAGCAGATTTTACAGCAAAAAACATCGCCAACTTTAAACGTCAAATCAAATCTCTAGGCTTCTCTTATGACTGGGAGCGAGAATTTGCTACTACCGATCCATCCTATTACAAATGGACTCAATGGATTTTTACCAAACTTTATGAAAAAGGATTGGCTTATCAAGCGGATGTTACCGTTAATTGGTGTGAAGCTTTAGGAACAGTATTAGCTAACGAAGAAATTGTAGATGGTGTGTCAGAACGTGGCGGTTACCCTGTAGTCCGTCGTCCAATGAAGCAATGGGTATTAAAAATTACAGCCTATGCCCAGCGTTTACTTGATGATTTAGAAGATTTGGATTGGCCGGATTCAGTTAAAGAGATGCAACGCAATTGGATAGGCCGCTCTGAGGGAGCTTTAATTGATTTTGAAGTAAAAGATAGTCCTTCAATCATTACAACTTATACTACCCGTCCAGACACTTTGTTTGGTTTGTCTTATATCGTTTTAGCACCAGAGCACGAGCTCGTTAAAGACTTAACGAGTCCAGAACAAAAGACAGAAATAGAAAGCTATATTGCTGCTGCTTCGATTAAAACGGATTTAGACCGTACTGAACTTGCTAAAGATAAAACGGGTGTATTCACTGGCTCATACGCCATCCATCCTGTAACAGCTAAAGAGATACCTATTTGGATTGCAGACTATGTATTGGCTTCTTATGGAACAGGTGCGGTCATGGCGGTCCCAGCTCATGATCAAAGAGACTATGAGTTCTCACAAAAATATGATTTACCAAGATATGAAGTGATTAAATCCGAAGAAGGAATTCAAAATGAGGCATATGTAGAAGATGGAATGCATATTAATTCTGAATTTTTAGATGGTTTGAACATAGAAGCAGCCAATCAAAAAATGATTGAGTGGTTAGAAGCTAATGCTAAAGGACAAAGAAAAGTTAACTTCCGCTTAAGAGACTGGGTCTTCTCTAGACAAAGATATTGGGGAGAGCCTATTCCAGTTATACATTGGGAAGATGGTACAAGCACAGCGATTGCTGAAGAAGAACTACCTTTACTTTTACCTAAGACAGACCGCATTAAACCTTCTGGAACAGGCGAATCTCCATTAGCCAATGTTAAAGATTGGCTGGAAGTTGAAGATCCCAAAACAGGCATGAAGGGCCGAAGAGAAACAAATACTATGCCACAATGGGCAGGTTCTTCCTGGTATTTTTTACGTTACATGGATCCAAATAATACTGAAGCGATTGCTTCTGAAAAGGCATTAAACAAATGGCAAAATGTCGATCTCTATATAGGTGGAGCGGAACATGCTGTTTTACATCTTCTTTATGCCCGTTTTTGGCATAAGTTTCTTTATGATTTGGGGGTCGTTCCTACTAAAGAACCTTTCCAAAAACTCTACAATCAAGGAATGATTTTGGGTGAAAACAATGAAAAAATGTCTAAATCGAAGGGAAATGTGGTTAATCCAGACGATGTAGTTAATGAATATGGCGCAGATACATTGAGAGTATATGAAATGTTCATGGGCCCCTTAGACGCATCGATCGCTTGGTCAGAAAATGGCTTGGAAGGTTCAAGACGTTTCTTGGATCGCGTATGGCGTTTATTTATTGAGGAAACGACGGGTCAAATAAGTTCAGCTATTCAAGAGTCTGAAGATGATCAATTGACTAAGATTTACCATCAAACAGTCAAAAAAGTGACAGAAGATTTTGAGCAGTTACATTTTAATACAGCTATTTCTCAACTAATGATTTTCTTAAATGAAGCTAGAAGCGTCGATGTATTGCCTAAGAAATATGCCAAAGGCTTTGTTCAGTTGTTAGCTCCAATTGCACCGCACTTAATGGAAGAGTTGTGGCAAAAATTAGGGCACTCTGAATCATTATCAGAAGCAAGCTGGCCAGAATATGATGAGTCACTCATTAAAGATGAAGTTGTTGAAATTGTCATCCAAATTAACGGTAAAGTTAAAGCAAAACTCGATATAGCTTTGGATTTAGAAAAAGAGGCTATGGAAGAGTTAGCTCTTGCAGAAGCAAGCATAAAAAAAGAGTTGGATGGTAAAACAGTTCGTAAAATCATTGCTATTCCTAACCGTTTGGTTAACATAGTGGCTAACTAGTTAAAGTGCTAAGAAATCGTTCTTGATATAGATACATGTTATATTAGAGACGAAATATCAATAAAAGGGGTGTAGTAAGTGTCTGATAATCAATTTGATGATAAAAATCAGGGATTTAAAAATGATTACGACCGTTTTGATACACTAGAATTTACAGAAGAAGATCTCGAAAAACTGAGACATCCTAATCCTCGGCCAATGGATTCAGATTATTTTGACCGAGAGATAAAAGCTGATCCTAATACAAATCAACCGATCGAAAATTTAGTAGATCATCAATTGACAGAAAATGAAAAAGAGTCAGCCATTAACAATCAAACTACTGAAGAACAAGCAGGAGAATTACTTGAGCAATTTGAAGATAACTCAGAGGAAGTAATTGAAGCCGAGGAAGAAATCGCAGACAATCAAATTGAAGTTAGTTCTCTAAGTTCAATTGAGGATACTGATAAAGAAAGGGAATTCTCACAGTTAACTCAAAAAGTTGAAATTATGAAAGATCCAGCTAATCATCTTAAGGAAACACTGGAATTAGAAATAGAACCAGATCTTTTTACTCGTCATGATTTTGAAAAACAAGATGGTCATGGAAATGAAAATGAGAACCCCTTCCAGTATCGATCGATTGAGGAAAGCCTAAGAAAAGAGCATCGAAATAAGCGGGCTGCTAATGTTAGACCTGGATTCTTTCAAAGAGTTTTCCAGATAGTTTTTTCAACGCGTGATGAATTTGAACCCCTTACTTCTGAAGAACGAGAAGATGAAGAAGTTGTGCATGAGTCTCTCAACACCAATACTTTTGAAGTTGAATCCTATGATTCAGACGAAGCATTGATTGATAATTCTTTAGCGAGTGAGGAAGCAGTTAGTCTAGAACAAGAGTCTCTTAACGAATTGGACGTAATTAATAATAGCCATCCAGCTGAAGATATTGAGGATAATAGTCAAGCTGAAACTGAAAGTCTCTCTCAAACTCCTAATTCAAGTTTAAAGAGTAGTTCAAATTCTCTTGAGGAAGCATTGACTGATGGGGAATCGGCAGAAAGTTCACCAGCTGAAAATATAGACGAAGGGAGGGAAGATAAGGAGTTTGAGTCACAATCTTTATCGCAAGAAAAGACTCAAGATAGTAACAATCGTCAATCTCAAGAAGAGCAGAATTCTTCCTCTGTCGAACCTGCTTTTTCTAAAGTCAATTTCAATTCCAAGACCAATGAAAGTTCTTCTGATGAAAAAGATTTAGAATCGCAAAAGTCATCGCAAACTCAAATGTATAATGATGAAGAAATAGAAGCTTTAGCATGGGACATCTTGCCTGAAGATCATTATAAACAAGAGCAAATAACTCCTAAAAAAGGATCTAATTTATTAGATAAGGTTAAAGTCAATTCACGCAATGCCTGGGCTAAAATTGCAGCTAATTCTACAAAGCTGTTAGAGAAAACCAAGCAGTCAACCAGTCAAATGCTACAAACGGTTCAAAATCATGATGATAAAGACAGTGAAGTTGAAGGAGAAAAAGAGACACCAACTGAAAAACAAGCGCCTTTAGATGCGATTCTTGAACAGGAATCGTCTGATGAAAATGAACAAGCTGCAATCATTAATAATGATGACCAAGAGTCAATAAATGAAGAAGAAAAACCCAAGGATAGGGATAATTTATCTGAAGAAGAGTCCATTGCAGAAGAAATTTCGCAAAAAACTTCTTATTACGAAGCGCCAATTTTAACGGATGTCCTTCTTGAAGACACCTTAGATGCTAATCTTTTTGAAGCAGAAAAAGCTCAGCAAGAACTGAGTGAACAAGGCCATTCTGAAGATAAATCTAAATTTGTTGCTGGTGCTGCTTGGTTGTCAATGGGACAAATACTATCCCGAATTATTGGGGCTTTATATATTATTCCATGGGCAGCTTGGCTAGGGGCAGAATATTCTCAAGCAAACTCTCTTTATGCTGTTGGATATAATCCATACGTATTTTTCTTATCAATTGCAGTAGCTGGTTTTCCTGCGGCGGTTGCTAAGCAGATAGCCTTTTACAGCACTAAGAAAGAATTTAAAGTGGTCGACAAGCTCTTTAAATATTCACTGGGAATTATGGCCTTCTCAGGTATCTTAATTGCTGCAATCTTTTATTTAATCGCACCTGTATTAGTAGCTAATTCACCAACAGATAACCAAGAAGCGGCAATCATTGTCGTTCGTTCATTAGCACCGGCTCTCTTGATTTTACCTACTTTAAGCCTATTTAAAGGATATTTCCAAGGTTATAGTCAAATGATACCGCTAGCCCTTTCTGAGGTTCTGGAACAAATTATGCGAGTTCTTTATATCTTAGGTGCTACTTACCTGATTATGATGGTTTACGAGGGATCGATTACAGACGCGGTTGCTCATTCAACTTTTGCAGCCTTTGTTGGAGCCTTCATTGCCTTGCTCTTCTTGGTTGGTGCTTATATTATTCATAATCGAAAAATGAAAAGTATTAAAGAGACATCCTTAAATAAGATGGATATCGATTTCATGGATAGCCTAAAAATTATGCTACGTGATTCGATTCCTTTCATCTTGCTTGGCTCAGGTATAATTTTTGCACAAAATATTGATACCTATACCTTTAAACAAATCCTTGTTCGTACCAGTGTGTTATTAAATTCAGAAATTGCTGAATTATTTGGAGCGATGAGCTTAGATGTTAATAAATTAGTGATGATTATTGTATCATTTGCTGTAGCTATTGCGGCTTCATCAATCCCAGCTGTTTCAAGTAAGTACGCTGAAGGAAATATTAATAAAACCAGTGAATTAATCAAAAATATTGTTCTTTTATTCACCTTTATCATGCTGCCAGCCTCAATCGGAATGGCGATTATAGCTGACAATGTCTATCCTTTCTTCTATCCAGCAGGTATTTCTGCAGGACCGGGTTTATTAACGACAGGATCATTTACAGCTATTGTATTAGGAGCATATACTGTTTTTGCAACCATTCTTCAATCAATGGATTATCGTCGGTTTGCAATCACTTATTTACTGGTAGGTTTAGCAATTAAGCTTGTTCTACAATTTCCAATGGTAGCGTTATTCCAAGCTCACGGTGCTTTACTGGCGACCTTCTTTGGCTTTGCTGTGGCTGCTGTTTTAATGTGGATGAAGATTTGGCGTGTAATCAAAATTCGTGATCGTTATTTTGTAGGTGATATTGTGCGCATTGTGATTGCGACAACCATTATGGCAATTGGTACTTACGGTTGGAATCGTTTAATCAATCTGATGATGGATCCAGTAGGACGAGGCTTAACTTTAGTTCAAATCATTATAGTCGTTTTGATTGCCATTCTTATCTATAGTGGCACTATGGCCCTATTCGGTATGTTGCCGATTATTATCGGTGATTACCGTGCGGATTTACAAAAGAAATTGAGTATCCACCGATGAGATTAGATAAATTATTAAGTCATATGAATTTCGGCTCTAGAAAAGAAGTCAAGTCTTTAATTTCAACAGGAAGTGTTCGAGTCAATGGTGAACAAATTATAAAAGCAAACTTTCAAGTAGACGAAAACAAGGACTTGATAGAAGTAGATGGACAACAAATTATTTACCACAAGTTCATCTATTGGCTCTTGAATAAACCGCAAGGCGTTATCTCTGCCACTGAAGACGGACACCATGATACGGTTATCGATTGTCTACATCCGGATGATTATCGTTTTGATCTCTTTCCGGTAGGGAGACTAGATATTGACACCACTGGTCTCTTATTAATTACCAATAATGGTCAAATGGCTCATCAGTTAACTTCTCCAAAAAAACAAGTTTATAAAACCTATCAAGCTTTAATTGAAGGAAATGTTACGAAAGAAACGGTAGCAGCGTTTAAAGCAGGCTTGGATTTAGGAGAATTTATAAGTAAACCCGCTCAATTATGGATTGATGAAGTAGATTTTGAAAAGAGTCTATCTAAAATTCGCGTTTCCATTAGTGAGGGTAAATTTCACCAAGTAAAAAGAATGTTTCAAGCTTGTCAGATGGAAGTTCTTCAACTTCACCGTTTATCAATGGGACCTCTCCAGCTTGAAGATGACTTAGCTCTTGGAGATTATCGTCAATTAACTCAAGCTGAAATAGAAGCTCTAAAGCCATTGGGTTATGAATAGTAAAAATGCTATTCTCAGAGAAGAAGTCTTATTAAAAAAAAGACTTAAATTTAAAGTAGAGATATAGGGTTGGATAAATTTATATGATATAATGGGAACGGATTCATTTGATGGCAATAGTTTATTAAAGTCAGAATGATTTTGAAATTCTATATTTTATGGAGGTAGAAAGATGGAAAATTTAGACAATATTAATTGGTTAGATGAAGTCACTAAACGTCAAGAAGACTTATTAGAAGATCTTTTTCGGATGATTCGCATTCGTTCAGTTCGTGAAGATGATTTAGCAACAGCAGAGGCTCCTGTTGGACCTGGACCTAAAAAAGCTTTAGAAGAATTCTTAAAAATGGCCCAAGAAGATGGTTTTGAAACGAAGCAATTTGGGCCTTTGGTGGGCCGTGTTGAAATTGGAGAAGGCGATCAAACCTTAGGTATTTTAGGTCACCTGGATGTTGTTCCTGAAGGAACTGGTTGGGACACTGACCCTTATGAGCCAGTAATCAAAGATGGACGCATTTATGCGCGTGGTTCTTCTGATGATAAAGGACCAACAATTGGTGCTTACTTTGCCATTAAATTATTACGTGAATTAGGCGCAGAGTTTAATCAAAAGATTCATCTGATTGTTGGAACAGATGAAGAATCTGGCTGGATGTGTATGGATCATTATGCTAAAGTTGAAAAAATGCCAGACTATGGTTTTTCACCAGATGCGCAATTCCCGATTATCAACGGTGAAAAAGGAAATGTTTCTGCTCAATTTAAATTTGATGCTAAGCAAACAGTGGAAGCTAATCATAAATTGCTTGATTTCCATGCAGGTCTTCGTGCAAATATGGTTCCTCAAGAAGCTTATGCGAGTGTAAAAACTGATCAAGCAGACCAAATAAAAGCTGATTTCCAAGCCTTTTTAGAAGATCAACCTGTATCAGGTAAAGTTTCCCAAGCGTCTGGTCAATTACGTTTTGAACTAACAGGTAAGGCGGCTCACGGATCTACTCCAGAAAAAGGCCATAATGCGGGAACTTACTTAGCTGCTTTCTTAAGTAAGTATACATTTGATAAAAAAGAAGCCAATGACTTCTTAACTCTAGTAGGCGATAAGTTACACCTTGATTTTGAAGGTGAAAAAATCGGTGTCGCTATAGTCGATGATATTATGGGAGCCTTGTCTATGAATATTGGTATTATCAATTTTGATGATGCTGAAGGTGGATTAGTAGATGCTAACTTTAGATACCCTAAAGGAACCGACAAAGATCAAATTCAATCAGCTATTATCAAAAATGTTGCTAACTTAGCAGTGAAAGTGGAAATGAATGGTAATAAAGACCCTCATTATCTTTCACCAGAAGATCCAATGGTTAAAACTTTACTGGATGTATATGCTAAACAAACTGGCAATGAAGTTTATGAAAAAACAATTGGTGGAGGAACTTATGGCCGCTTAATGGAGCGTGGAGTTTCATTTGGTGTCTTATTCCCAGATTCAATTGATACTATGCATCAAGCCAATGAGTTCCTTGCGATGGATGACTTATTAAGAGCTACTGCTATTTATGCAGAATCTATCTATCGCTTAACACGCTAATTGACCATTTAAGCAAACTTTCTAGCCAATTTGCTAGAAAGTTTGCTTTTTTTTATATATTCAAGTAACCTTCAATTCATGAAGAAAAAAGGTGAAATATTATGGAAATTATTCAATCAAAGCAAAATCAAAGAATAAAAGACTACCGCAAATTGCATTTAGCTAAGAATCGCAAAAAGACAGAAACTTATTTAATCGAGGGTGAACATCTTATTGAAGAAGCCATCACTTATCAAGCAGCCATTGAAGTAGTTTTAATGACGCCAAGTTATCATGAAAATCATATACAGACTATTGAACAAATCAAACAAGCTCAAATCGAAGTGTTGATTTTAAGTGAAGAAGTGATGAAGACAGTCGCACTCACTCAACATACCCAAGGAGTGATGGCTGTCATTAAGAAAAAAGAAAGTAATTTAGCTAAAAAAAATATAAATGGTAGCCACTATCTTTTATGTGACGGGGTACAAGACCCGGGCAATTTAGGAACCATGATTCGAACCGCTGATGCAGCAGGTTTTGATGGTGTATTCTTAGCTGAAGGTTGTGTAGACCTCTACAATGATAAAGTCATAAGAGCGAGTCAAGGATCTTTATGGCACTTGCCTATCTATGAAGCTTCAAACGCTCAAATATTTAAAGCCATTCAAGCGAGTGAACTTCCTCTTTATTGTACAGCCGTCAATCAAGAAGCTGAAGATTATCGTAAATTAATCGCTAACCACTGTGTCTTGGTTTTGGGCAATGAAGGGCAAGGTGTTGGGCCTTTTTGGATGGAAAAAGCAGATAAATCAGTCTTTATACCTATGCCAGGAAAAGCAGAATCCCTTAATGTATCTATAGCAGCAGGTATTTTAATGTTTGCCTGGAAACAATGGTCGAATTAGTTAATAAATATTAGCTTTATTAAACTTTTACATAGAATTTACATAAATTTCATATTTGAGGAGTATACTAGAGTTAGATTAAAGAAGGGACGTGGATAAATGGCAATAGCTTGGCAAGATAACCAAGAATATGTGGCAATTGTTAAAGATTTGATGGAGAATGAAAAAGTTCAATCTCTAGAAAAATTTGTCCATCATAAATATACCAATCGTTTAGCACATTCTATTTCAGTGTCTTATCGTTCATACCTTTGGGCTAAACGTTTTAAGCTCGATGCGATCGCTACAGCCAGAGCAGCCCTTCTGCACGATTTGTTTTTCTACGATTCTTGCTCAAAGGATTGCGTAGGCGGAAAAGGCCATAATTATGAGCATCCACGTATCGCTTTAAAGAATGCATTAGAAATCACTGATTTATCAGACAAAGAAAAAGATATAATTTTAAAACATATGTGTGGCGCTACTTTAGATATCCCACGCTATGGCGAGTCATTAATTGTGACTTTAATGGATAAGCAATCAGCTGTATGCGAATTAGTAGAAGGTTTAAAAAGGTGGCTAAAAGCCTCTCTATATAAGAAAGAGCAGACCATTGGATTTAGCGAATAGTGAGGGTGAAATGACTTTTCACTAAAGAGCAAGATTGACGAAAAACCATTTACAGGCTATACTTGATAAAGATAACTAAAGACTATGATTAGGACCTAATTGAAAGGTACATAAACAGGGAAATTTGTCACCGACTGAGAGCAGATGATGTCACTTTTCAATTATTTTCATCCTAGGAGTCGATCCTTAAATAGTTTGAAACTAGAAAAAGATACCTTCATTGGGGTTAACAATGATTTGAGTGCTTGAAATTTTTCAAGAATAAGGGTGGTACCACGGTAGCGCGTCCCTTTTAGGGACGGGCTATTTTTGTTGGATGGAATATTAAAGTGCTAATTGCTAGGAGGATTATGATGAATGATAAATTACAAGTCATTAAAGAACAAGTCGATGGTTTAGTTGCAAAGGCAATTGAAGAAATCAAGCAAGCGGAATCAAGTAAAATGATTCAGGATATTCGCGTGAAATATACCGGTAAAAAAGGTGAATTGACGCAAATTTCAAAACAAATGAAAGATTTAGAAAAAGATGAAAAGCCGATTTTAGGTCAGCTAATTAATCAATTCCATCAATCGTTTAATGACCATATTGAGAAAAAACAAGAGCTAGTAAAGCAGAAAGAATTAGCTGCTCAACTGGCTAGTGAAACAATCGATATTAGCTTGCCTGGAAGACGGCAGAACTTTGGTAGTCGCCACTTATTAACTCAAACGCGTGAAGAATTAGAAGATCTTTTCTTAGGGATGGGTTATCAAATTATTGAAGGACCAGAAGTAGAGTTAGACTCTTATAACTTTGAAAAAATGAATTTGCCTAAAAATCATCCTGCTCGGGATATGCAAGATACCTTTTATATCTCTGAAGAAGTTTTATTAAGAACACACACTTCGCCTGTGCAAGCTCGGACAATGGAAAAGCATGACTTTGAAAAAGATGGCCCTTTAAAGATGGTTTCACCCGGGAAGGTTTTTAGAAGAGATAATGATGATGCGACTCATTCTCATCAGTTTCATCAAATGGAAGGCTTAGTAGTTGCTGAAAAGATTACTATGGCAGATCTTAAAGGAACGCTCTTACAATTTGCTAAAGCCTTCTTTGGCGAAGAACGTGAGATTCGATTAAGACCTTCCTTCTTCTCATTCACAGAGCCTTCTGTTGAAGTGGATGTGTCCTGTTTCAAATGTGGAGGGCAAGGTTGTGGTATTTGTAAAGGTACCGGATGGATTGAAGTCTTAGGAGCAGGACTCGTTCATCCAAATGTACTAGAAATGTCAGGCATTGATTCAAATAAATATAGCGGCTTTGCATTTGGTGTGGGAATTGACCGTGTAGCCATGTTAAAGCATAACGTTGATGACATCCGTCATTTTTACCAAAATGATTTACGCTTCTTGACACAATTCAAAGGAGGTCAAAACTAATGTATGTTTCATATAATTGGTTAAATGAATTATTAGATTTAAATAAAATGCCTGCCGAGGAATTAGCAGAGAAAATGTCTCGAACGGGTATTGAAATTGAAGGAGTCGAAAATCTGGCCGATTCTATTCAAGGTCCTCTAGTAGTTGGATTAGTTGAAGAATTAGAGGACCATCCTGATTCCGATCATTTAAAAATTGCTCAAGTCAATGTAGCAGATTACGGCAAAAAGCAAATCGTATGTGGTGCATCTAATGTTAAGCAAGGTGCTAAAGTAATCACTGCTTTAGAAGGCTGTATTTTACCTGGAGATTTAAGAATCAAAGAGTCAAAACTTAGAGGTCAAGTTTCTCAAGGAATGCTATGTTCATTACAAGAGTTGGGATTTGCTGATAAGGTGGTACCGAAGGAATTTGTGGATGGCATATATCTTTTAGCAGAGGATGCTCCAATCGGTCAAAATATCGTTGAATACATGGAGCTTGATGATCCGATTTTAGAATTATCCATTACACCTAATCGTGCAGATGCTTTATCGATGCGTGGAGTAGCTCACGAGGTGGGAGCGATTGTTTCTCAGACTCCACATTTTGAAGCTTTAAAAATCAGTGAAAGTCAATTAGTTTCAATTGATGAATTACAAAATTTAGAATTGGATATGACAGAACATGATTTAAGTAGTCACTATCAGTTAAGAGTGTTGAAAAGCATTCAAGTAAAGCCAAGCCCGATTCAAATGCAAAGCCGTTTGATGAAAGCTAATATTCGTCCTATTAATAACCTAGTGGATGTGACCAATTACTATTTGATGCTATATGGTCAACCTATGCATGCTTTTGATTTGGATCAATTACCAGGCAAAAAGATTGGTGTGCGCTATGCCAAAGAAAATGAAAAGCTTACGACTTTAGACGAAATCGAAAGAAATCTAACAGAAAAAGATATAGTGATTACTTCTGACGATCAACCAATTGCTCTAGCAGGTGTCATGGGTGGGCTAGATAGCCATGTAACCGAAAAGACGCAAAA
Source organism: Facklamia sp. P12932 (assembly GCF_050409545.1). Classification (NCBI taxonomy): domain Bacteria; kingdom Bacillati; phylum Bacillota; class Bacilli; order Lactobacillales; family Aerococcaceae; genus Facklamia; species Facklamia sp. P12932. The sequence goes on from NZ_JBNUPG010000019.1 coordinate 20,644, forward strand.
TGTCTTATTAGAAACAGCTGTTTTTAACCCTCAGGCCATTCGTTCAACTTCTCGACGTCTTGGCTTAAGATCAGAATCATCTGCCCGCTTTGAAAAAGGAATTAATCCAGCAACTCTTTCAGAAGCAGGGGACCAAGCTGCTATTTTGATGGCGCAATTAACACAGGGTAAAATCGAAAAGGGAGTCTTAGAAGTAAAAGCCGATGATGTGCATGATCAAGTGGTAGAACTGCCTATGCAAATGATTGAAGAAAAATTAGGCATTCAAGTGAATCAATCGCAGCTTCAAGCCATTTTTGACCGCTTAGGTTTTGAAGTCGCTTTTGAAAATGACCAGATGAGAGTATCGATTCCCCCACGTCGTTGGGATATTACTATTCCAGCTGATATTTTAGAAGAAGTGGCTCGTATTTATGGCTATGATCAAATTCCTGTTACTCTACCTGCGGTTCCTAATCGTCCCGCCCAATTAGATAGCCGACAAAAATTAAAAAGAGCAACACGCTCTTTAGCTGAAGGGTTAGGCTTAAATGAAACAGTGTCTTATGTTCTAATCTCACCTGAGTTTGCAAAATTAAATGCAAATAAAGATCGCTATGTTTCATTACTTTTACCAATGTCTGAGGAAAGATCACTCTTAAGACAATCAATGTTACCGTCTTTCTTGGAGATTGCTCGTTACAATAAAGCCCGTCACAATAAGACCATAGCTTTCTATGAAATGGGCAAAGTTTTCTTAGCGACTGAAAGGAACCGTCAACCTGAAGAAAAAGAAATGCTTAGCTTCTTTGTTTCTGGTGAAAAGAGTCCATCCAATTGGGAAAGTGCAAGTCAAAATTATGATTTTTACGATCTCAAAGGTATCGTTGAACAAATTATGGACCAATTACGTTTAGGAAATCATTTATCATTTGAACGTATGGAAAATTTAGACTTTATGCATCCAGGACAAACAGCCAATATCTTATTAGACGGTCAAAAAATTGGTTTTATTGGGCAATTGCATCCCCAATTATCGCAAGAGTTTGACTTAGATAAGGAGACTTTCTTTGCGGAGTTAGATTTTGAGGCTTTAGTGGGATTTAACAGAGACTTATTGCTACAGACCCCTTTAGCAAAATATCCATCAACTTCTCGTGATATCGCTCTTTTAGTAGATCGATCAACCAGTCACCAAAGCTTGGTAGATTTAATCTATGAAAATGCTGGAGATAATTTGAAAAATGTCGAATTATTCGACCGATATACTGGCGAGAATATAGCAGCAGATAAACAATCTTTAGCTTATCACTTAACTTTCCAAAATCCAGATAAAACTTTAAAAGATGAAGAAGTTACAAAGGCAATGGATCAAGTGATTAAAGCTTTAGAAAAGGCAGAGAATGTAGAAATTCGTTAACATAAAAAATCACTACGCTAAAGATAGCGTAGTGATTTTTATTTGTTTTAAACGAGTTTCCACTTAGCAAAGGCAGTTAGATAACGTTCATTAATCACTGTCGTATCAGTCAGCATATCTAAAGGATGCTGATGTTTGCTTGTGAAGATAAGGATGACGGCAATAAATGGTACATAGTAGAAAATAACACGACCAAAAAATTCACGCATTAATAAAGTGGATATATTTAATTTATTCGATTGGGTATTAATCGGCACAACTCTTAAATTAAATAAAATTTTTCCGGGTGTTTGGCCATTCAGACCGAAAGTCATTAGGAAAAAGTAAAGGCAAAATACAGCTAAGTTAAAGAACATAGGTAAAACACCCCACAATAAGTCTTTATTCATTTCTCCTACAATGTTCGTTATAAGGTTAGTCAGGAGAAGAATGAATAGGTAATCTACCATATAAGCTGCTAAACGAAGCCAGAACCCAGCATAAACCTCCTTAGGAAGATAGTCGTAGCCATTTTCTCTCAGTTGTTGGTCAGCAATTTTCATTTGAATAGGATCAATGTCAGACTGCTTAGTCTCTTTGAAAGCTTCCTCTCTTGCTGCATGATTGCTGAATGGATTGAGTCCGGAATGATTTGCTTGACTAGAATTTAAAGAAGACGAGTTATTTTTTGTTATATTGTTGTCCTTAGAGTGGTCCGTTTGCTCTTCAATAATGACTGTACTATCTTGGGGAACTTCTTCAATAACTTTAGTTGAATCTTTTTTTTCTTCTTTTGAATGATTTAAAAGCGTCTTAAGTTCTTCTTTATCTAATTTAACAGATGTCATATTACTTACCACCTTCCCAGCGGTACTCAATCTGAGGAAGAACTTCTTCTTTTACACGGTTAAGAACTTGATCAAATTGTTTTGCATAATTATCTTCTGATTTCATAAATGTAGGGAAGAATGAGGCAAATTGGTCTTGAGGGGCTGCTTTTTCAAAAACTTGAGCATTTGCTAAGTCATTTTCTTCGCGAATAAGATCGATTACTTGACGATAGTATAGAATATCATCAACCAAGCCGTTTTCTTTAGCTTGCTTGGCGGTATAAATACGACCATCTGCTAGCTCACGCACCCGTTCTTCTGACATATCACGACCATCGACAACCACTTGAACGAAACGATCAAAGGCTTCATCAATATATTCTTGGAATACTTCCTCTTCTTCCTTAGTCATTTTACGTGCACTCGAGCCTAAATCCTTCATTTTTCCAGATTTAAAAACATAGGGTTCAACACCTATTTTGTCATAAAGCTCTCTCATATTGTAACCAGACATAATTACTCCAATTGAGCCAGTGATTGTTTCAGGAGTAGCATAAACTTTATCGGCTAACATGGCATAATAGAAGCCACCTGATGCGGCTACTTGCCCCATAGAAGCATAAACAGGAATCTTTCTTTCGGCAATCACTTCCTTAAATAAGTCATAAGCTTCACGGGTTTCGTATACTCCTCCACCTGGAGTATTTAATTCGAATAAAACAGCCTTAATAGATTCATCCGTTCGAATCTGTTCGATGGTATCCATAATAAGTTGCTGATCATAAGTAGGAGACGCTATTCCAATCACTCCTTCAATTGGGATAACTAGAATACGTTGATCTACAGAGCCATCTTCTCGAATTTCTTCTATATAATCTTGTCCAATGCCTAGCAAGGAGTTTAGTCTTTCATTCGCCCATTTTTCACTGTAGGTAATATCAGCGGGTTCATTATAAACTTTCGATAAGCTAGAAGCGACAATTAAAACAAGTGCAAAAGCGATTACTATCCATTTTTTTTTTGACATATAAGCCACCTTCCTTTGAGTTTAGTTTAACATTTTTAATGTCGGTTTGGAATGATAAGCTGTTTATAACTATAAAAAGCTGTTAGTTAGGTGTTTTCTATAATAAGTGTTGTTTTTCAAAAGCAATGAGTATTTCACGCGCTTGGATGGAATCCTCTGCTTCCATTAGTTGGACTCTTAATTCGTGTGCTCCTTTGAATTCTCTTAAATAGATTTTAAAAGACCTTCTTAAAGCAGGGAAAGGGTGGAGATCGTAATAATCAAAGAGATCCAAATGATAGCGAAAAAGATCAATCAATTCTTTAGCAGAATGATGACGAGGTTCTTTTTCAAAAGCAAATGGATTTTGAAAAACACCGCGGCCAATCATAATACCGTCCATCTCATAAGTATTGTATAACTCCATTCCTTGTTGCCGATCAGCAATATCTCCATTTACAGTTAAGAGGGTATGTGGGGCGTATTGGTCACGCAAATTTTTAATCTCCCCAATTAGTTCCCAATGAGCGGGCACTTTAGACATTTCTGTTTTTGTTCTTAAGTGTATGGAGAGGTTGGCAATACCTTGTTCAAATAAATGCTTCAGCCATTCTTTATATTCTTCCACTTGATGATGGCCTAAACGCGTTTTGACTGAAATAGGAAGGTTTGCTTTTTTACTGGCTTGGATTAATTGAGCAGCTAGTTGTGGTCTTAAAATTAAACCAGACCCACGACCATGTTTAAAGACGTTAGGTGCTGGACAGCCCATATTAATATCGACACCTGCGAAGCTTTCTTCTTCCATTCCATGCGCCATTTGTTCAAAGAATTCAGGCCGGTCACCCCATATATGGGCTACTATGGGTTGTTCATCTTCAGTTTTGATTAAACGACCTCGTACGGATTCTTTGCCTAGAGGATGGCAGTAGGATTCAGAATTAGTAAATTCAGTGAAGAAAACATCAGGTCTTCCAGCTTTAGCAATAACATGTCGGAAAGCAACATCGGTTACATCTTCCATAGGGGCTAAAACAAAAAAGGGTTTGGGTAAGTTTTGCCAGAAGTTTTGTGGCATAGTTTAGGACTCCTTTCGCTTATTTTTGTAAAAATAGAATCTTTAAAAGATTACCATAAATGAGGCTGGATGCAAATATAATACAGGAATCCTCTATTAATTCTTTAGGAAAAACAACTAGCCCTATCTGTATGCTATAATTTTACTGAAAATAATTTAGGAGGATAAAAATGAAAGCAAAATTTTCCAAAAAAATTCTGTAAAGAATGAACATTCAGCTGCTAAAATTGGATCAGGTGCTTTAGAAGTCTTATCGACACCTTCGATGATTGCTTATATGGAAAATGCAGCTTATGAGCTTTGTCAGAAAAATATTGAAGATACAACTTTAGAAACCACAGTAGGTATCTTTCTTGAAGTCAAACATTTAAAAGCGAGTTCGACTATGAGCGAAATTGAGATTATTATTACAAAATGTAACAGAGAAGGAAGAGTATTCACTTTAGATATGGAAGCTTATGATAAAGAACAATTAATTGGTCAAGCAACTCATCAAAGAATTGTTGTGAATATCGAGCGTTTTATGGCAAAGCTTAAGAAATAATATTTTCATTGATCGATGCCTTGAAAGTGTTTGAAATGTTAGACGATAATACATATGTGACATAAAACAAATAAAAATAGGGAGCTTC
>NZ_JBNUPG010000020.1:0-24977 GCF_050409545.1 Facklamia sp. P12932
TTGTTTAAACAACGTTTATAGTGGTTTTTCGGTTTGAGACTTATGATACAGCCCCTTTTCTATCTCTTAAATCAAATCTAAGGCCTTTTCAACGTAATTGGTTATAATGCGATCCACACCCGCATCAATCATCATCTGGATATGATCAGCTTCATTGACTGTGTAAGTGTTAATTTCGACTCCCTGACGATGACATTCTTCAATATCTTCTAAGTCCAAAGTCACAAAAGCAGGATGATAATGACCGACACCATGTTCCTTACAATATTTACCAGGGTTTAATTGACCCGACGCCGTTAAAAAGCCGTATTCAATTTTACTATCCCCTGCTAGGCGCATAAAATCACGCACACTGTGGTGATTAAAAGATGAAATCAAAACACGATCTTCTAATTTAAATTCCCTGATTAATTCTAAAACTTTAGCATTAAGACCCTCATAGCGAAAAATGTTAGTTTTCAACTCGATATTAACTTTAATATCTAGAGGCTGCATCCATTCAAAAAATTCGCGCAAAGTCGGAATTTGAATGTCTCTTGCGGACTTAACTTGTGTTTCTTTGAAGTTAGCATAATAGTTATACTGACGTAATTCAATTAAGGTCATATCTTTTACATAGCCACTACCTGTTGAAGTGCGATCAATCGCTTCATCATGAATGATGACTACCTCTTGGTCTTTGGTTAAATGGACATCTAACTCAATGCCTTCAATCGGAAATTTTGCCGCTTCTTTGAAAGCTAACATGGTGTTTTCAGGATATATTCCAGAATAACCGCGATGTCCAATAATTTTTACCATTATTTATCAAAATCCTCTCCCACTATTCGATTGAGTATCGACGCTTCTGTTTTCTGATCAAACAACATGATTTTATTCAAGTCCAACTGAACTTGAACTTCTTCGCCAATTTTAACAGGACGTGCCGGTGAAAAACGAGCCACCAACTCCCGACTAGAAGTAGGATGATCAAAATAAACAAAAGTGTCAGAGCCTACTTGCTCAACATTTTTAGCGATAACATTCAAACCTGAGGTGTTTAAACCCTCGGCCTTATGGTGCATGTCCTCCGGGCGAATGCCAATATAAACTTCCTGGTCTTCTACTTCAACAAGCAACTGATCTTTAACTTCTTCAGCGAGCTCAAACGATTGATCAGCAATTTTAAGGTTTACTTTCCCATCTTTAATGACTAATCTACCATTGAACATATTAATCATGGGTGACCCAATAAATTCAGCAACAAACTTATTACATGGATTATAATACAAATTGGCCGGTGTGTCATATTGTTCGATACTTCCAGCATTCATCACAGCTATTCGCGTTCCCATTGTCATGGCTTCTGTTTGGTCATGGGTAACATAAACAAAGGTCGTTCCTAATTCACGATGCAACTGGGTAATTTCAGACCGCATCGATACCCGTAATTTAGCGTCTAAGTTGGATAGAGGCTCATCTAATAGAAAAACCTTAGGATTTCGCACCATAGCTCGACCTAAAGCCACTCTTTGACGTTGTCCCCCTGATAAAGCGCCTGGTTTCTTGTCAAGTAGTTCCGTTAACTGAAGCGCTTTAGCAACTTGCTCTACGCGTAATTGACGATCCTTTTTACTGATTCCATTCATCTTCATTGAAAATCCCATATTATCACGAACATTCATATGTGGATAAAGCGCGTAAGATTGGAAAACCATGGCAATGTCACGATCTTTTGGCTGTAAGTTATTAACCCTTAAATCACCAATCCAGAGTTCTCCTTCTGAAATACTCTCTAAACCAGCAATCATACGTAAAGTTGTTGACTTGCCACAGCCAGAAGGACCTACTAATACGATGAACTCTTTATCTTCAATTTCCAAATCAATATTTTTGACTGCTTTAAAGCCATCATCATAGATTTTAGCAACTTTTCTTAAACTTAATTTCGCCATAAATATTCTCTCCTTATCCTTTCACTGCTCCGGCCGTAAGTCCCTTTACCATATTCCTTGATCCAACAATAAAAATAAGCAGACTTGGAACCATACAGATCATAACCCCTGCTACCATTAAAACCAGTGACTGTGAATCCACCGAATTCAGCATGCTAATACCTATCTGAACGGTACGATTCTGATCATTATTTGTCACTAGTAAAGGCCACATATACATATTCCATCCCGATAAGAATGATTGAACAGACATAGCTCCTAAGGTTGGTTTAATCAAAGGCATCAAAATGGTTAAAACAAATCTGAAATCTGTACAACCATCTACCTTAGCAGCTTCATACACTTCATAAGGAAAGCTCTGCAAGGCTTGAACGCATAAGAAGATATTAAAGGCTGAAATAATAAAGGGTATGATTAACACGTAGAGGGAATCATTCCAACCCCAAGATGAAATCATTAAGAATTGCGAAATAATAACGGCTTCGCCTGGAATCATCATTGTCGATAGGATCAATGCATATAACAGCCCTTTACCTCTGAAGTTCAAAAAGCGAAAGGCGAAAGCAGCTAAGACAGAAGTTATTAACTGACTAAGAGTGATGGCTACTGCAACAATCATTGAATTTCTTATATAAATTCCTATCGGTGCTATTTTAAAAACATCAAGAAAGTTAGTTAATGTAGGATTTTTAGGAAACCAAACACTTTCTGGATCGTATAACTCTCCAGAAGGTTTAACGGACATCATTAGCCCGTACAATAAAGGCGAAAGAACAATCAGTAACATAACTATATTTAAAAGCAATCGTACAATACTCCATACAGTGATTGATTCGCGTCTTTTTTTAATTTTATTGTCCTTATTTTCTTTAATAAGTTCTGCCATTATGCACTCTCCTTTCCACGGATTTTAAACATGATAATGGTCAAGATCATAACGATTAAAAATAAAACAACTGACTCGGCTGAAGCATAGCCATAGCGATAATTCATAAAGGCATTTCGATAAATATCATAAACAATCACATTCGTTGCTTGACCTGGCCCACCCTTGGTTAAAATATTTATCTGTCCAAACCCTTGGAAAGCGTTAATAACGTTGGTTACAACCACGAAAAAAAGGGTTGGCTTCAATGATGGAATGGTTATATAAATAAATTTCTTAATCCCGTTTGCCCCATCAATCGAAGCTGATTCATAAAGAGAATCGTCAATGCTGGCTAAGCCAGATGAGAAATACAAAAAATTCATCCCTGAATTCAACCAGCCGGTCAAAATACCCACAACTAATAAGGCACTGCTTGGTTGAGAGAGATAATTAATATAAGTTCCCAAAATCCGGTTCACAATCCCAACCGTTGGATTTAACATCACTTGAAAAATCATGGCCATTCCAGCAGACGCAATTGCCATTGGCATAGCGTATGAAGTTGAAAAAATTTTAATTCCTGGGAATGTTTTTTGACATAAAAGTGCTGTAATAAAGCCTAATACAACGCCTACAAAAACAACTATAATAACAAATTTAAAAGATACTAAAACACTGTTCCAAAAGCTTTCACTTGCAAAAAGTTCTGTATAATTCCCCAAACCAAGATATTCTGCATTTTGTCCTAAATTATTGGTCAAAAATAAACTCCGATAAATGGTCTGAAAAAATGGCCAGAACATAAATATAGATAAGATTGTCATCGCTGGGAGTAAATAGCCATATCCTTTTACTTTTTCCCAAGTACTTCTCTTTGACTCGATGATTACAATTTCTTCCATCTTTCCACCTCTTCCCATCAAAAATCTTCCACATAAAAAATCGAGAGAACACCAATAATGAAGCTCCCTCGATTATCTATACATTTAATTCATTAAATTATTGGTTGGCTTGATTGTAGTTTTCAATCGCTTTATTGATTTGATCTGCCATAGCTTGTGCAGCTGATTTAGGATCTGTTTCACCATTAATAACTTTTTCAAGTTCATTTTCAAAAACTTGACGCGCTTCTTGAGCAACACCTGCTAAAGCCCCTTGATCATCTGCGGTCGAATTATGCAGCTGATCAATCGCTGTTTGGAATTGCGGGAATGCTTCTAAATTGTCTTTAAAGTTTTGCTCCTCGTGGGCCGCTAGGTTAACTGGGAAATATCCTGTATCAACATTCCATTGTGCTTGTGAGGCAGGAGATACTAAGAATTGAATAAAGTCCCAAGCTGCATCTTTTTTAGCCTCATCATCTGATTCAATCATCCAAAGAGAAGCGCCTCCAATGGATACGCCACCCTTATCTTCTGAGTCGATACCAGGATAATAAGCCGTACCAATTTCAAAACGCCCATCTACTTCAGTTAACAATTGACGTAAACTTGCAGTGGAACCAAAAGTAATAGCTGATTGCCCTGCAATAAATTCTGGATGTCCACCCTCACGACCTACGTTAGGCATAACACCCGCATCCACACCTTTTTTCCACATGGTTAAAATCTTTTCCATACCTCCATTTTCAATAAAGGCCACTGATTCAGGTGCTCCATCGCGTCCGTTAGCATGGTCAAAGATTTCTTTTTCCATTTTGTTAAACCATTGATCAATCCACCAACCATAGATTCCGATAGATGCTGGCATAGCGGCACCAGCTTCTTGTAATTTGGGTCCAATTTCAATTAAGTCTTCTAAGGTTGTTGGAACTTCTACGCCAGCTTTATCAAAAATATCTTTATTATAGTACATTAAAGGGGTCGAATTATTAAAAGGCATCGAGTGTAATCGATCCTCAATAGTGAAATAAGCCAATAAATTAGGCTCCAATAAATCTAAATCAAAATCTGTCTTATCTACATAATCTTGAATTGGAACCGTTAAACCTGAATCAATCATAAAGGTTGTTCCAACTTCAAATACTTGAACCACATCTGCACCCACTTCTGATCCTGAAGCAGAAGAACGTAATTTGGTTAATGTTTCGTCATAAGACCCTTGATACTGTGCATCAACTTCCACCGCATCTTGAGATTCATTATATTGATCTACTAGTTTTTGTAAAGCTTCTCCAACAGAGCCTCCCATTCCATGCCAGAATGATAATTTAACTGGCTCTGCAGCTTGAACAGTTTGACTTAAAGGTAATACACTCGCTACTGACATTGAAGCTGATAGTAATCCCACCATCAATTTCTTAATTACTTTTTTCATGGTGCTTCCTCCTTTGTTATCGATCCTTTTAAAGTGACCGTTGACAAAAATATAGCATGCTAGTATTAACTTTAAGTAAATTCATTGTAAATATTTTGTAAATTTACATGCAATTTTTTCAGAGAATAAAAAACACCTTTATAAGGTGGAAAATTACATTAAATCAAAAACGATTTTCAAGGCGCCTATAATACTAAATATACTAAAGGTAATTTCCCCCCCATGCACCCTTATAGGTATGTCGCTTAGTTTCTTATGCAAAATACCCCTACAAACATTCGATATATCTTTATATTGATTAGCAAATTAATAAGTATTTATTTATATATACTTAATATCATCAACCTTTGCAACAAGTTTAAACTATATAATAATCTATTTTTTAATCAACATTAACTATATTATTAGCTTGTCTCTTAAAAGTAAAAAAACACTCACCATGGTATGTACTCTCAATTATATAATCTTCTAGGAGTACTCTCTTTTAGATATAGATCCCCTCAGAAGCTTATAAAATAGACGATCAAGACAAAAAGGCGCATGAGTCACTTTCACACATTTACAACAATGTGACAGCGCTTAGATTATGTGTTGTTATGATAGCTTTTGATGACCTCATAAAAATATTCAAGAATATAAGAAGTTATCTTTTTGCTACCCTTTAAGTTTAAAAAATACTGTAAAAGCCTATCTAATAAGGAAATTAGACAAAATAAAATAGGCACATGACTTCATCACTTATAGCTGCTACCTTCCGGTCCTGACTCGGTTCGTGAATCCATCATTGCCTTTTTATAGTATAGCATGAATGGCTCCTTTTGTAAAATTCATGTTTTAGAGCTAAGGTTCATCTCTTGCCTGTGTATAAAGTTGTGCATAAGTCGTCTTTTGCACAACTTTTCTGTGGACATCCTCCTATTTCGCCTTGTCTTTCTTCTTTGCTTTTTTCTTCTGTCGCAGTTGTCTAAAGAAATTAGACATCATCTGGCTACATTCTTCTTTTAAAACCCCCTCAATAACTTCCACTTGATGATTAAAGCGTTCCTCTTGTAATAAATTCATTAAGCTGCCACTGCAACCCCCTTTAGGATCTCTGGTAGCAAAAATTACTTGTTCAAGTCTCGCTAACACAGATGCTCCAGCACACATTGGACAAGGTTCTAAAGTTACATACAATTTAGCCCCTTGAAGCCGCCATGCTTGTAGCCTTTCATTAGCTTGATTTATCGCTAATATTTCAGCGTGACCTGTAGCTTGGTGCTGACTTTCTCTAACATTAAAGCCTCTTCCAATTATTTCATCATTGTATACAACGACAGCTCCAATCGGCACCTCACCAATTGCTTCAGCTTTTTTTGCTTCCTTAATTGCTTCAAGCATCCATTTTTTATGCTGGACCTGTTGATTTGAATCCAACTCTTTAAATAATAAATTCTCCATTCACTGACTCCTATTTAAATAAAAGTATTTCAAATTAAAAAGCAACCTCCATCTATAGGTTGCTTTTGACTATATATCTGTAATTATTAAAACAGATTATGCATTTTTTCACCAGCATCATCAGCTAGTTCTTTAGCACGGTTAATAATCTGAATAAAACCTTCACTCATTTGAGACTGAGTGGCCTTAGTCTTATTAGCAATACCTACTAAAGTATTTACTTCTTCATCAGAAAGGTCATTTACGATATTCACTAAATGATCGGAGCCTTTTAATTGATGCTTAACATAAGCTTTGACTTTCTCACGGTTAATCATGCCTCTTACACGTTCATTAGCATCATCATCTAAATATGCATAAAGAATAACGCCTGTAACGGCTGCAACAATTGCTGTACCAGCGATGATATTGGTCAATCTGTTCTTTTTATTCAACATAATATATTCCACCTCTTTATTAATTTCTTTTTACTTCATATAAACCTTATCACTAAACGTATAAAATAGATAGTAAAATGCTTTCAGCTTTTGATAGACTATCAATTATTATAATCAAAAAATAGTAGCTGAATAAGCTAGGCTTACTCGGCTACTATTCTAGATAAGATCATCGATTTTTCCAGCTATTTTGATCGGTTGTTAATCCGAATGGATCCTGAGCGACCACCAATTGTTATTTTATCTCCTAAAGCAATATCTCCATTCAAGAGCATCTCACTTAATTCATCTTCAATTTGTTTTTGAATAGCTCGGCGGATTGGACGCGCTCCATATTCTGGATCAAATCCTGCTTCCGCTATAATATCGATTGCTGTATCAGTTATACGCGCATTAATTTCTAATTCATCTAATCGTTTAACAATCTCATTGGTTTGAAGTTTAACAATTTCTTTAATATGTTCTTTATCCAATGAGTGAAAGACAATCGTTTCGTCGATACGGTTTAAAAATTCTGGACGGAAAGCACGTTTTAACTCTTCTAAGATACGCTTTTCCATCGCTTTAAAGTCATCAGCAAAGCTAACCGCACTGAAGCCAACTGACTTCTCGTCGCGAAGAGCAGTAGCACCGATATTAGATGTCATGATAATAATTGTATTTCTAAAGTCGACCCGACGACCCTTACCATCTGTTAAATGACCGTCATCAAAAACCTGTAATAAGATATTAAAGACATCTGGATGCGCCTTCTCAATTTCATCTAGTAGAATCACTGAATATGGTTTTTGGCGAACTTTTTCAGTTAATTGTCCAGACTCGTCATAACCGACATATCCTGGAGGAGAACCGACTAAACGAGAAACGGCGTGTTTTTCCATATACTCAGACATATCAACACGAATCATATTATCTTGTGAACCAAACATGGAGTTAGCTAAGGTTTTGGCTAATTCTGTTTTTCCAACACCAGTCGGTCCTAAGAATAAGAAGGAGCCAATTGGTCTTTGTGGACTCTTCAAGCCTGAACGAGCACGCCGAATAGCACGCGCTACTGAAGAAACGGCTGAATCTTGTCCTATTACGCGTTCATGCAACTCAGCTTCTAAATGAACTAAACGTTTAGCTTCCGCTACATCCATTTGATAGATTGGCACACCTGTTGCCAGTGCTGTTACTTCAGCTACATGTTCAGCGGTTACTTTTGGATAACTTAATTCTTTTTGTTCATTTTTTTTCTTGGCTTTTTTGTTAGCCTTCTCAATAACTTTTTCTAAATCTTGCTCTTCTTTTCGAATATCGGCAGCTAATTCAAAATTGCGGTCGAGAATGGCTTGTTCTTTACGATTCGCTAGGTTTTTTTGTTGCAATTCTAGCTCTGCTAAATTATCAGTTTGCTTGCCTTCTTCGATTCTTACTTTAGCCGATGCTTCATCGATTAAATCAACCGCCTTATCAGGTAACTTACGCTCATTCATATAGCGTGAGGACAATTTGACTGCCGCTTCAATCGCTTCATCACTTATCTCCACATGATGATGCTGTTCATATTTAGACCTTAGTCCAGTTATAATTTGAATAGACTCAGCTTGAGAAGGCTCTTCAATCACAATTTTAGAAAAACGACGTTCTAAGGCAGAGTCTTTTTCAATATGCTTTTGATATTCATCGAAGGTTGTAGCTCCCACTGTTTGAATTTCTCCCCTTGCTAAAGCCGGTTTAAGAATGTTGGCAGCATCAATTGCTCCTTCGGCTCCTCCAGCTCCAATAAGTGTGTGGAGTTCATCTATAAAAAGAATTACTTTACCATCTTGAGATATTTCTTCGATTATCTTCTTCATTCGTTCTTCAAATTCGCCTCGATATTTAGTCCCTGCAACTAAAGCAGCTGTATCTAACATCATTAGACGTTTCTCAGCAATTTCACTTGGTACTTTCCCTGTCACCATTGCTTGAGCCAGCCCTTCAGCAATCGCTGTTTTTCCAACGCCCGGTTCTCCTACAAGAACAGGGTTGTTTTTCGTTCTGCGAGAAATAATTTGAATCATACGACGAATTTCTTTTTCGCGACCGATAACCGGATCTAATTTACCTTCGCGTGCCAATTGTGTTAGATCTCTTGAAACTCCATCCAAAGTAGCAGTATTAGATTGAGTATTCGTGTTTTGTTGACGTCGCCCTCTTTTACTTTGACTATCTGAACGCTTCTGCTGATTAATTCCAATTTCCTCGAATATTCCTTTACGTAATTCTGCCAGATTAATTCCTATATTTTTCAATAATACCGTAGCGAGTATTTCTTCTTTCAGTAAGCCTAAAAGTAAATGCTCTGTCCCTACTTTTGGAGCGCCAAGACGTTTAGCATCACTAGAGGCATTCATTATTACTTTTTTGGCGCGTGGGGAATAAGGAATGACCACTTCACCACGTCTACCTGCTTTTAAGCTTTTTCCATGAATCATTTCTAATTCATCTACAAGCACAGCATATTCTGCCCCATAATCTCTTAAGACTTTACCGGCAATTCCATTTTCTTCACGAGCTAATCCTAACAAAATATGTTCCGTACCAACTGCTTGATGGTGGAAAACATAGGCATGCTCGGCTGCAAACATCATAGCCTGGCGTGCACTTTCTGTAAATAATTCTTCAAACATTTATTTCACCTCTATTTAATAATCCTCGACTGAGAGCTAACTAGTTAATTCATAGCGTAATTGATGGAGAAAAGTTTTTAACAACATGGCTCGAGCCACTTGATCTTGATTTGAAATCGCATGAAGGACAGATTTTTCAATCACTGATAAAATAAGTCTTCCTTCCCTTTGTGTGATTATTTCTCTTTCAATCAACGTTTCAATAATATTCACACCATTTCGATGTGAAATTTGATTGCCAATTAATTCTAACATTGAAGCAACTTCATCTGCATCCGAGGTCAATTGAGTTTTTAAAATACGGATATAACCGCCGCCCCCTCGTTTACTTTCAACCAGATAACCATGCTCTTGAGTAAATCGTGTATTAATAACATAGTTGATCTGTGAAGGGACACAGTCAAATTGATCAGCAATATCGCTGCGCTTTATCTCTACATGTTCTGCGTTTTGCAAGAAGGATTTAAGATAAGCTTCAATTATATCGGACATATTTTTTCTGGACAAATTCAACCCTCCTTCAAGCTAATTTTGTTTAACATTGACTTTCTTTGACCATTATACACAATCTTTTTATTTTTGAAAAGCTATTTGTTTGGACTTGTCTCTTAATCACGATTAAGTAGTCATAGGTATAATTTCATTCAATGTTTGTGTTTTTAAGATTGAAATTTTGTTTTTTAGCAAGTATACTAAACTACAGAACTTAATAAACACAATATATTGGGCTTTATTTTATCTTTATATCCTATATATTGTGTTTCTTGCTATGTTTGTTAGAATATTCAAAATGTATCGAAGATCTTAATAGAGAGGCTGAACTGATTATGGAAACGAATACTTTAATTCCAAAGACTGTCGAATGGAACCGTCAAGATCTTAATGAGGCTATCAAACATTTCCCTCAAGTAACTCCTGTTACATCGGAAATGAAAATCACTCACTCTGGTGTCTCACGAATGGTTATGTTAGACAGGTATTCTTTTAAAGACACCGCTAAGAAAACTCTAAAAGCTGGCGATTTAGTAGTCTTAACTGTAAAGCCTGATCCATCCTATCCTGCAAGAGGTATTGGTATTGTGCAAGAACTTGATTGGGAAAAAGGTCAAGCTCTTGTTTTATTAGAAGAAGAATACCGTGGTAATCTTGAAAACGAAAAAGAGCGCCTTAGTGGCTTAATCTTGCGAAGCATTGACAGTTTAGATAAGCCTTTAGAAATATATTATGAACAAATCGCCCACCGTAATGCAGTCGGTTTAGCTGAAATTGAAAGTACAAAAGAAAAACAAGAAAGCTCTTTTGAAGCTTTTTATAATCAGCTTTCTAATTTAAACTTTGTCCCGGCTGGTCGTGTCCTATATGGAGCAGGCTCACAAACGGATGTTACTTATTTTAATTGCTACGTTATGCCGTTTGTCCCTGATTCTCGCGAGGGAATCGCTGAACACCGCAAAGAAGTAATGGAAATCATGTCGCGCGGTGGCGGTGTAGGAACTAACGGCTCCACTCTAAGACCTCGAAATACTCTGGCAAGAGGAGTAAACGGTAAGTCCTCGGGTTCTGTTTCTTGGTTAAACGATATTGCTCAATTAACTCACCTTGTTGAGCAAGGTGGCTCGCGCCGGGGTGCACAAATGATTATGTTAGCAGATTGGCATCCAGATATTATTGAATTTATCATTTCTAAAATGCAAAACCCCCGCGTTCTACGTTATTTAATTGAACAAACAGAAGATGAATTAATTCAAAAGCTAGCACAGGAAAAACTTAAATTTGTTCCACTCACTCCTAATGACCAAGTAATGCATGAAACAATTGCTTCCTATCAAAATAAAGAGGATTTTGGTGGCTTTAATGTAGATATCATTGAGCATTCTAGAGCTGTTTTACGTGATAAGGGTGCTTATGAAGTCCACAATGAAGACTTTTTAACAGGAGCAAATATCTCAGTAACTATCACTTCGGAATTTATGGAAGCGGTAGAGCAAAACCTAGATTGGGACTTACGTTTCCCTGATGTCGAACATTATAATAAAGAAGAAATGCATGCTTATAATACTCAATGGCATCAAGTAGGAGATGTACGTGATTGGGAAGAGATGGGTTATGCAGTCAGAACATACCGAAGTATTCCCGCTCGTGAACTATGGAAATTGATTAATATTTGTGCCACCTATTCAGCAGAGCCTGGTATTTTCTTTATTGATAATGCTAATAAGGATACCAATGCTAAAGCCTATGGCCAAAAAGTCGTAGCCACTAACCCTTGTGGTGAGCAACCTTTAGCTCCATATTCTGTATGTAATTTAGCAGCTATAAACTTAGCAAATATGGCTAATAAAGATGAACACACGGTTAATTTTGAAAAATTGAAAGAAACGGTTCGTGTTGGTGTGCGTATGCAAGATAACGTTATCGATGCTACCCCTTATTTCTTAGCAGCCAATCGTCATCAAGCTTTAGGAGAGCGCCGAATCGGTTTAGGTGTTATGGGGCTAGCTGACTTATTGATCTATACTAATCAACGTTATGGTTCTGCTTCAGGTAATCAATTGATTGATAAAGTCTTCCAAACGATTGCGATCACTGCTTATGAAACTTCGATTGAATTAGCCAAAGAAAAGGGAAGTTTCCCCTTCCTAATAGGTTCAACCGATGAAGAAACGAAACAATTGCGTCAAAACTTTATTTCAACAGGTTATATGCAGAAATTACCTAAGCACATTCATCAGGGTATTTTAGAACATGGCATTAGAAACTCTCACTTACTAACAGTCGCTCCTACTGGATCAACCGGTACGATGGTTGGAGTAGCTACGGGTCTTGAGCCTTATTTTGCCTTTAAATATTATCGCTCTGGACGTTTAGGTAAGTTTATTGAAGTAAACGCTGGAATTGTTCAAGAATATTTAGAGCGTCATCCAGAAGCAGATGCTGATCACTTACCAGAAACTTTTGTTTCAGCCATGGAATTAAAGCCAGAAGAACACGTCGATGTTCAAACAACTATCCAGCGATGGGTAGACTCATCCATCTCTAAAACAGTGAATGCCCCCAAAGGTTATACTGTTCAACAAGTCGAAGAAATATATGAACGTTTATACAGTGGGGAAGCTAAAGGCGGAACCGTTTATGTTGATGGTTCAAGAGATTCTCAAGTTCTTACTCTCAAAGCAGAGGAAAATGAAAAAGATCAAAATATTGCTCTTTTTGAGGTTGAAGATCAAGAAATACGTGTTGTCGATGAAGTTGAAGAATTGCGTCAGTTAGTTGATTTAGCTGAGAAAGATCATTATACCCAAAGCGGTCATACTGATGATGTGGTCTACGGTTCAGAAGTAGGAGATACTTGTCCAATTTGTCGTAAAGGAATCGTTGAAGATATTGGGGGTTGTAACACTTGTACAAATTGTAATGCTCAGTTACGATGTGGTCTCTAAGTATTTAAATTTGCTTGCACAAATGTAATCTCTAATTGATAAACCTTATCTTAATCTTGAGATAAGGTTTATCAATTTCTCTTTTAATCGACCCCCCAATCTTATTTTGTGAGTTTTTCACTTATCTATGTTATATTAAAGAAAAATTAAAAAGGAGCAGCTTATGAAAAATAAACTATTCAAATTTATAACGATTTCTATCGCAGTTACTGGTCTTCTCATAGGAAATCTTGCGCCGATATCAGCTCAAGAAATAGATCCCAATGTCGAACAAAAATTATCTATTATGTCGATTGGAGAACTAGCAACTCTAGACGCTATGCTTTATAATGATACCCCATCTTCAGATATGATCGGACAAATTTTTGAAGGACTTTACCGTGTTTCAACTGGTAGTGAAGTCGAATTGGGGCAAGCTGAAAATGTCGATATCTCTGAAGACGGTTTAACCTATACTTTCACCTTAAGAGATGGTTTAACTTGGTCTAATGGTGACCCTGTTACAGCTAACGATTATGTCTTTACTTATCAAAGATTAGTCGATCCGAATAACGCCAATACCTCTTCTTCTGTTGAAGTGTTTAAAAACGCTAGCAAAGTTCGTAATGGTGAAGCTGAACTTTCTGATTTAGGAGTGACTGCTCCTGATGAGAAAACTTTGGTAATTGAGTTAGAATATCCAGCTCCATATCTACCAAAATTACTCACAGGTTCTCGTTTTATGCCAGTTAACCAAAAGGTAGTTGAAGAAAAAGGTCAAGCTTATGGAACAAGCGCAGACAGTATTGCTATGAATGGTCCTTTCCTCATTGAAGGATGGGAAGGAACCAGTTTAGAATGGAAATTGATTAAAAACCCAAATTACTGGGATGCTGAAAAGGTCTTTTTAGAAGAAGTCCTAGTGTCTGTTGTTAAGGAAACAGGAACCGGAGCTGACTTATTTGACGCCGGCGAACTAGACTATACTATCTTGAATGATCAATTTGTAGGACAATACAATGGCGCTGATTTCTTCAACCAGATTCCTAAAGCAACTGTCGGACACCTACAGTTCAATGCCACCAAAGAACCAACCAATAATATTGCTTTGCGTAGGGCCATTATTCAAGCGATTGATAAAGACACTTATACCCAGTCAGTCATTCAAGATGGGTCAACTTCTTTAAACGGTTTCGTTCCTTCAGGATTTGATGTAAATGATGAAGGCGTGGATTACCGTGAAGAAGCGGGTGAAATGCTTACATTCGATATTGAGGCAGCTCAAAAAGATTGGGAAACAGCTCAAAAAGAATTAGGACAAGATAATATTGAGTTACAATTACTAATTTCTGACTCAGATTTAGCTAGTCGTACAGCTGAGTATATTCAAGCTCAATTAATGCAAAATCTTCCCGGATTAACGATTACAATTCGTTCTGTCCCTCTACAAAATCGTTTAGAATTACAAAGATCACTTGATTTCGATATCTTCTATGGAACTTGGGCTCCAGACTATCAAGATGCGATCAACTTTGTAGAACAAATGGAATCAGACGGAGGCATCAACTTTGGTCAATACTCCAATGAGAAAGTGGATCAATTAATTGATCAAGCCAGAAACGAGTTTGCCAATGACCCAGAAAAACGTCGACAAGCTCTTATTGAAGCAGAAAAGATTGCCGTCGCTGATGAAGCTTCTCAGTCTTCATTCTATCAAGCATCTACTACCTACTTATTGGATACTAGCGTAAAAGGCTTCGAAGTTTTACCATTTGGTCGAACAATCAATTTAAGAACTGCATATCGAACTGCAGAGTAAATCTATAATAAATGAAACTCTAAACTTTCTTTATTAAAATAATTAGGCTACCTAGCAGTGGAAGATCCACTACCAGGTAGCCTAATTTTCGGTATTTATCATCCTTTCAATAGATACCAACCTGCTCAACTTCCGTTAGGAATCTCTTTTTTAAGAATAGCTAATATTATCTAACATACCATGTGATTGAATCACAAGCATCTCTCTTGGCTCAAGTTTTACCACAAATAATGCCTGCTTCCCTTCAATTTCAGCTTTAGGATATTCTCCTTCTTGCTAAAGTATTACGTTCAAAGTCGTCAAAGGTCACTAACTTATCCGATTGTTTAATAGCTTCTACTCAACGAATTCTAGCTATCGGATATCTGTTCTATCTAAATCTTTGAGACAAATCGCTTTCTTAATATCACCCATGTGTCACTCCCTTAAAATTAATCATTCTTTAATTATTTATGGTTCGAATAACAAATTTATTTAGTTTAAAAGCTTTAATTATTATTGGACTTTATCCATTTATCAAGTATTATACAAGCTAGATCATTAAACAGCCATGTAGTATTATTAGCTAGAACTATTAATAGTCTGCCAATATTCTACTAAAGCTTTAAATTTTAATGGCTTTCCATTATAAATTTTTGACTCTATCAGCTCATGAAGTGGATAATTCTTACTTAATTGTATTAAAATAAAAGATAATATAAGCAATAATGGCATGATTGACACAAAAGGGTTTATACTGTTTAACTTTAAAATACGAAAGGTGGATAACCATGAATTCCTACACAAAATTTATAATCCGGCGTGTTTTTTATATGTTAATTACGCTTTGGATTATTATTTCCGTTACCTTTTTCCTCTTACAGTTCTTACCTGGTTCCCCTTTTGCCAATCAAGATCTTTTAACCGAGACCCAACTTCAACTTTTAAATGAAAAATATGGTCTCAACCAACCTTTACTTGTTCGCTATTTTTCCTACTTAGCAAATATATTAAAAGGAGATTTAGGGGTGTCCTTTCAATATAATAACTTACCTGTTACTAAAATTATTTTAGATCGAGCCGGCCCCTCTATGATTTTAGGAGCTCAAGCCATGGGTTTTGGTGTGGTAATTGGAACTATCTTAGGAATGATTGCAGCTGTTAAACAAAACACTTGGATCGATACCTTCACCTCTGTTTTTGCTATTGGCGGAAGATCTGTTCCCAACTTTGTTTATGCTGTGGTCCTTCAATTTCTGTTTGCTGTTTGGCTAGATTGGCTACCAATTGCTTTCTGGCGTGACGGCTATGCCTCAACTATTCTTCCAAGTCTTGCTTTAGCCATTTCACCTATGGCAGAGTCTGCGCGTTTCGTTCGAACTGAGATGATTGAAGTGCTTCACTCTGACTATATTGAATTAGCAACCGCTAAAGGCTTTTCAAAATTTTATATAGTTACTAAGCATGCGCTGCGTAATGCGATTATACCTCTATTAACAATAGTAGGACCCATGACAGCAGCTGCCATGACCGGCTCACTGGTAATTGAACAAATTTTTTCAATTCCTGGAATTGGTGAGCAGTTTACCAAGTCAATTTTAGTGAATGACTACCCAACCATTATGGGAATTACAATTATGTATTCTGTCTTATTAGTTGTTATTATTTTAATCGTCGATATTCTATACGGCTTTATAGATCCTAGAATGCGACAAGTTGAAGGAGGTGGCTAGATGCCAATCGAAAATTCTTTAAATACGGCGAATAATGCTTCAACAAAACACACAGCGGATATAGATCCAAAGCTCTTTCAACCGAAAATTTCTATCCAAAGTGAAGACAACGAAAAAATTGAAGCCCCTTCACTGAACTTTCTACAAGATTCATGGCGGAGATTAAAAAAGAATAAAGGTGCTATGATTTCACTCTTTTTCGTTATTTTAATTCTACTTCTTGCTATTTTAGCCCCATGGATTGCACCCGCTTCACCGTTCCAACAAAATCCAGCTCAAGCAAACCTCCCTCCTAAAATACCAGGTTTAGAAGATTTTTCATGGTTTAGTGGTAAAAGTGTCAACCGAGGTGGTGCTTTGACTGATGCCTATCAAAATGCCAATGTGGCTGAGGGAACCTACTACTATCTTGGAACAGATGGTTTAGGTCGTGACCTCCTCTCACGTATTTTATATGGAACTCGAATTTCACTTTTAGTCGCATTTATTGCTGTTCTAATCAATGTCATTATCGGTGTAACCTATGGCATGATATCTGGTTGGCTAGGCGGTAAGGTAGATACACTGATGCAAAGAATACTGGAAATTATTTCAGGTGTTCCCAATTTAGTAATCGTTGTTCTGATGCTTTTAGTATTGCAGCCCGGTTTACTATCTATTATTATTACGATTGCTCTCACCTCTTGGATATCAATGTCCCGGGTGGTAAGAGCGCAAACACTTCGTTTAAAACAACAAGAATATGTCTTAGCTGCTAAGGTATTAGGCCAATCGACTGGCAAGATTCTATTAAAACATATCCTTCCCAATATGTTAGGAATTATTATTGTCCAAATGATGTTTGCTATACCATCTGCCATCTTCTTTGAAGCTTTTTTAAGTTTCATCGGGATTGGAATCCCTGCACCCAACGCTTCCTTAGGAACTTTATTGAGTGAAGGTTACAAGACTTTTCGCTTTTTACCCCATTTAATGTGGTATCCAGCAGCTGTTATCTCATTAATCATGTTGTCCTTTAACTTATTAGCAGATGGACTGCGTGATGCTTTTGATCCCAAAATGAAAGAGTAGGTGACTTCATGAATAAGGCTATCATTCAAATTAAAGACTTAAATATTTCCTTCAAAACCTTTGCTGGCCAATTAAAAGCTATTCGTGGAATCAACTTATCCTTGTATGCCGGTGAAACATTAGCAATTGTTGGCGAATCAGGCTCAGGTAAATCAGTAACCACACGTGCATTGATGGGGCTTCTAGCTAAAAATGCGACCATTGAAGCAGGCGAAGTGATATTTGAAAAACGAGACCTTTTAAAATTATCTAAAAAAGAAATGGAAGCTATACGTGGTAGCAAAATTGCCATGATTTTTCAAGATCCAATGACCGCCCTCAATCCTACCCTAACCATCGGAAGACAAATTACTGAAGTTTTAATTCGTAAACGCGGTTTTAATCACTCACAAGCGCGTAAAGAAGCCATTAACCTTTTGGATTTATGTGGAATTGTTCAATCAGAGAAAAGAATTAATCAGTATCCACATCAATTTTCAGGTGGTCAAAGACAGAGGATTGTGATAGCGATTGCTTTAGCGGGAGATCCTGAAGTGCTTATTGCCGATGAGCCCACAACTGCTTTAGATGTAACCATTCAAGCACAAATCATTGAATTACTTAAAAAAATTCAACAAGAAAAGAATATGACCATTATCTTTATCACTCATGATTTGGGTGTGGTTGCCAATGTAGCAGACCGAATTGCCGTTATGTATGCGGGTAAAATCGTTGAAATAGGGACAGTGGATGATATTTACTACCATCCTCAACATCCCTATACCTGGGGACTTTTGACAGCTATGCCAACCATTTCCAAACAAGATCAATTATATGCTATCCCCGGTAGCCCACCTGACCTTTTAAATCCTCCTAAAGGAGATGCTTTCGCCTATCGGTCAGAATATGCTTTGGCTATCGATTTTGAGGAGGAACCGCCCATGTTTGAAGTCAATCCTGGACATTATGCAGCCACTTGGTTACTCCACCCAATGGCTCCAAAAATGACCCCGCCAACTGCTATCTTAGAAAGATATCAACGTTGTCGAGAAAAGCAGTCACAGACCGATAAGAGTGGAATGGAGGAGCATTATGAATAAGCATGCATCTATTCTACAAGTTAAGCACTTGAAACAATACTACCACCAAGGAACTGATAAGGAAGTCAAAGCGGTAGACGATGTTTCCTTTGAAATCTTTCCTGGAGAAACTTTTGGGTTAGTTGGAGAATCAGGTTCTGGTAAATCAACGATTGGCAAAGCAATTGTTAACCTCTATCAACCGACCAGTGGTGAAATTATCTTTCAAGACAAAGCTTTATCGAGTAGCTACAACAAAAAGGAACGTTTGAAATTCCATAAAGAAATTCAAATGATTTTCCAAGACCCTTATGCTTCTTTAAATCCTCGTATGAAGGTTCGTGATATTATTGCTGAAGGCATTGATATTCATGGACTCGCACAATCAAAAGAGGAAAGAGACGAAAAAGTCAATCGACTCTTAGAAGATGTAGGGCTCACTATTGATCACGCTGGTCGCTATCCTCATGAATTTTCTGGCGGTCAACGTCAACGTATTGGGATAGCACGAGCTTTAGCAGTTGAACCAAAATTCATTGTCGCCGATGAACCGATATCAGCTTTAGATGTTTCCATTCAAGCTCAAGTGGTCAATTTATTACAAGAACTAAAAGAATCAAGAGGACTAACCTATCTCTTTATTGCCCATGATTTATCCATGGTTAAATATGTCAGTGATCGCATTGCCATTATGAACCGTGGTCGGATTTTAGAGTTAGCCGAAGCTGAGGAATTGTATGCAAACCCTTTACATGCCTATACCCAGTCCTTACTCTCAGCAATTCCTTTACCAGATCCTGATTACGAACGTCAACGTCAACGTATTCATTATCAGGTTGATCCAGAAAAGTTGGCTGAAGAGATCCTTAAAGAAGTCAAACCTAATCACTGGCTTGCTCAATAAACTAAACAAAAATCACCATTGAATAAGTTTATTCAATGGTGATTTTACTTTTAACTCTTTAATAGTTGACAAACAGCTTGGCTACTGCTGTTAAATTTTCCTCTGTATGAGTTAGTAGGTCTTGCAAGGAGCTTGGCCCAGGCGTAATACTCAAAATCGCATCAAAGCCTAACTGATATAAGATTTCAATATCATTTCTGACAGAACCACATAATGCGATCACTTTCGACCGAAAAGCTACTTGTTTAGCTAATTGCATGACTCCAAAAGGGGTTTACCGTATTGCGTTTGAAAGTCAATCTGACCCTCTCCTGTAAAACAAATATCGACATCTTGTAAAGCTGTTTTCAAATTGACTGTTTCTATAACAATATCGATGCCTCTTTTGTGTTTTGCAGAAGTAAATGCTAATAATCCTGCCCCTAACCCACCAGCAGCCCCAGAACCAGCAATATGAGCCACTTCACGATTCAAGTCACGATAAATAAGGCGTGAGAAATGTTCAAGATTCGCATCAAGCTTTTCAATCATTTCTGGACTTGCCCCTTTTTGCGGACCGACTACAGCCGAAGCTCCTTGCGGACCACACAGCGGATTATTGGCATCACAGGCAACCTTGAAGATAGCATGCTCTAGACCAGGATGAATAGTCTGACAATCAATCCTATCCAAATGCGATAAGCCTTGGTTGCCGAAAGGAATCTCTTGGCCTTCTATGTCTAATAAACGATAGCCTAAGGCTTGAGCCATACCGGCTCCCCCGTCATTCGTAGCAGACCCTCCAATCCCTAAAATAAATGAGCGAACTCCTCGATCTAGACATGCCTTAATGACTTGACCTGTTCCATAGGTTGATGTTAATAAAGGATTACGATCTTCTTTTTCAATAAGATGAATGCCTGATGCACTGGCCATTTCAATTACGGCTGTTTTGCCATCTCCTAAAATACCATACCGGGCTTGAATTTTTTCTCCTAAAGGTCCCTGCACTTCGACTGTATAATAAACTCCCTGACTCGCATCAATCAAGGCTTCAGCGGTACCTTCACCTCCATCTGCCATCGGAAGCTGAAGAATTTCTGCTTGAGGAAAGACTTGTTGCACACCTTTTTTTATAGCCTGGCAAGCATGTTTTGCCGAAACCGCTTCTTTAAAAGAATCACAGGCCATCACAATTTTCATTAATTTTACTAACCTCCTAAAACGCCATAGATACTGGTTGAAACAATAGTTAAAACGAAACCTACTAATGATTCATATGGAATTAGTTTTAGACATTCTTTAAAATCGGCTGATACGGATCCTCCTGTCGCGTGGAAGAATGAACCATGAGGTAAATGGTCTAATACTGTCGCCCCTGCGTGTAACATAGCAGCTCCACTGATAGGAGAAACACCTGACGAGAGAATAGTTGGTGAAAAAACAGCTGAGCCAACTGCCGATCCTGAAGTAGTCGAAGCGGTCGCCGCACTCATAAAAATTCCTGCTAAAGGTGCTAAAAGATAGGCAGGTAAACCTAAAGAGTCTAGACTATTAGTAAGGACATCTCCTAAAGTAGAATTGGTAATCACTCCTGCGATTAAACCTGTTCCTAAAAGGATAATAGCCACATTAATCATCTTACTTAAACCATATTGAGTATATTCTTGTAAGTGCTTAACATGTCCCACCATTATCAAGCCAAAAAGACCTCCCAGAGGAAAAGCCAACATAGGATCAATCATTATATTAAACAAGGGGCGTAAAGATAGTAAAACAATCGCTAAAATAGGTCCTGACAAGGCTTTCCATAAATAAGGTAAATTTTCTGCTGTTTGATCGTCTCTTGAAGTTCCTGTTTGTTCAATTTGACTGCCTTTATTAATTAATCGTTTGGCTAGCCAAGCTGTAAACATCACCCCAATCAAGGCTGGAATAAGACCAGCTAACATGACTTGAGTTAAGGAAACACCAAAACCATCGGAAACAGCAATAGAGTTAGGATTTGGTGAAATAATATTACCTGATTTGCCGCCACCAATCATAGCCATCAAAAGTGCAGTCCGTGAATAACCCAATTCTTTACCAATCTCTAAAGCGATAGGCGCAACTGTTATGACAGATATATCAATAAAAACCCCCACAAAAGTTAAAATCATAGTAGCAAGTGCGATCGCTAATAAAGCTCTTTCGCTTCCCAAACCCTTAATAATAGCATGGGCAATGGCAGCTGCCGAACCTGTCTTAATTAAAACACCTGCAAGGATTCCAGCTGCTAGTATCCTTAAGATAGAGGTAATCATGCCTTGCGCACCATTTGTCATGAGACTGATGGTTTCACTTAGATTCGCTCCTCCTAATAATCCTCCGAATAAAGCGCCGATAAATAAAGCATAAAAAACTGGAAACTTTTTAAAGATTAATAAGATAGCCAATAATAGACCTAACAAAGCGCCGATAGCCGTTACTGTTACTACTTCCATTTCCCCACTCCTAATTGATTATTGAATGGCTTCATTATATTGTTTCTTAATATCTTTGCCAATCTTATTAGCCAATCAGTGACTATATAAAAAGACAGCTTCAAAAGAGAAGCTATCTTTTTCTAATGATTTAATAAATGGATTTAAAAAGTTGATAAAGTTCTACATTGGCTGTGTCTTTAAAATGATGAACCGCTAAATTGTCAGGTCCTTCCATGGTAATCAAAACTCTTGGGATTCCTTGATCTTCAACAAATAAATAAAAATGTCGTTCCGCTCTAGGATTATCTTGATCACGAATATCAGTCATTGCCATTAAGACATTGATTTCATCATTAATAAGCTGTTCAGCTTGATAATGAGCCTTTCGTTCCTGACCATCTAAGTGAATTACCATTGACTTTAAAGGAAGGTCCCCACCTAAGAAGTCTATAGGCGTCTCTGGAGTGACAAACTCATATTTTTGACCCATTTTTGCTTGCCAGTCTCTGACTGCTGTCATCAATGCTTGTTTTTGCTTTGATGACCCATTTAATGATTGCTCTTTTGCTTCAGTCGATAATGACTGGACTTGATAATTGGGGTAATAATTATTAATCACTCGACCATATACTTGTGACCAATCGTAAGCTACTAAAGGATGTAGCTCAGGACTAGCCAAGTGACCCTCTGTGATTTTACCAGAAGGAATATGGAAATAATAAGGAGTCGTTCCCCCAATATCTTGTACAAATGCTCCGTTGGTGATGGTATACATTTCATATTGTTCACTCGGATACTCTAACTCTTCAGGAATAGTAAACATCTCGTCACCAAAACCAAAACTATAGGCTTCTGGTGCATAGCTAGAAGCTAGACTGATGCGAATTAATTGGTCGAGATGTTGATCATCAAGTGCTAAATATTTCACAATGTTTTTTGCAAAATCAGTCCCCTCTAATAGAAAATAGCCCGGTAAGTTCTGATTGATACCGGCTTGATAAGATTCCATAATCGCACTGACTATGAAAAGACGTAATTGATTCAAAGCTTTTTGATCTGCTGAACTTAATTCAGCTAACAACATCTTTTCTAGACCAAAAGAATGTGAAAATATTTCTCTTAAATTGCCAATATGATTCGCGTCTTCTTCAACACTTTGATATTCAATAAGATTCTCATAATAATCATTGTAAAGCTTTGGAATGATCCAATGATAGGAGGTATCAAAATTAGCCGGCCCCATTTGCTGTAAACTAACAATAGTATATTGGGGAGCATCTAATGAATAGGATTGTACCGTTTCTTGCCACAGTTCCATTGCTTGTCGAACTTCTTGAATATCTACTGCTTCTTCGGCAAAGACTAAATTCTCACCTTGAGCAAAGTAACTTTGATGAGGAGAATGAACCATCCCCATACCACTGAAGCCAGTCACCATCATCAGGCCAAGTCGTAAAATTTTCTTCATTGCTAACACCCTTTCCCTTATTTTTTATTCATAACGATTGAACACTTTTAGTTGATAACAACTTGGTAAGTAGCATTAGCTTTCATTAACTTATGCATGGGACAGCGTTCAAGAGCAACTTCTACGATAGAATCAGCTAAATCTGCTTGAACATGGGGCATAGAGATTTGAACTTTAACCACAAATTGATAGCCGGGATTATCTTGGTGTAGTTCGACCAAGACAGATACTTGAGTCTGGTGTTTAATCCCTCGACGAATTTCTTCTGCTTCTATGGTGGCATTTAGACAAGTTGCTATGGCCATTCCCAGAAGCTGCTCCGGATTACTACCTTCTATTTCACTTAATGGACTGGAAACCTTAACTTCAAAACCTGCTGGATCTTCAACAAAGGTTTTGCCTTGAATACCGTCTCGATTAACTACTTTAGTTTGATAAAGAGTTTTTCCTTCCATCATTTGCAAAAAACCTCCTGTACTCTTTCTGATACTATTGTATAAGCTTTTTTTAGAATATGCTATCTATGTCTCACTAAAAACTAAATCTTTCGCTTTCATTACTTGATAGCTCACACTCTATTTTTTTATAATCATCGAAATAGCTTGCTCTAGTCGTTGATTCTGCTTTTCTGAATCTTTATCACCAGTAGTTAAACATTCTTTTAAATTTTCAACCATGATTATGCCCATAATACGATCCACACTCGAACGAATAGCAGTTAGTTGGGTTACTATATCCATACAGTCTCTGTCCTCTTCTAACATCTTTTGGACCCCTCTTAATTGACCTTCTGCTCGTTTTAAACGATTAAGTAGGTTTTTCTTATTATTATCTTTATGCATGATAAACTCCTCTTATGTATTTGTTCTTAAATTTTAAAACTTGACAAATCTTTTGCATTGATGTTTAATATACCCTACCGGGTATGTTAAGTATATAATTTATTGGCTTAAACTACCACTTATTTATAAAAAATCACTTTTATATGTCAAACAGAAAGGAAGATACCATGTTCCCAACGATTTCCATTGAAGAACTTTATCAAAAATCTCAGGAAAAATCGCTTAATATTATTGATGTTCGAGGTGAAGCTGAATTCCAAGAAGGACATATCCCTGGATCTAAAAACATCCCCTTGAATCAGCTCCCAAATGAATATACATCTCTTAATCAAGATAAAGAATACTATTTAGTATGCCACTCGGGTGGACGTTCTAAAAGGGCTAGCCAATTCTTATCTAAAATGGATTATCAAGTGACTAATGTTACACCTGGAGCACCTTCTTGGCCTGGTGAACTAACCACCGACTAAGCAGAAATTATTAAATTATAAAAGCCATCAGATCTAATAAGGCACTGCCCCCAAATAGTGAGCCAAACATAAAAACACCTCCGTTGAATTCGTGTGAAATGAATTTAATGGAGGTGTT
>NZ_JBNUPG010000021.1:0-23151 GCF_050409545.1 Facklamia sp. P12932
TAGACAAACATCGTCTTGTTTAATCGGACGTTGTCGGTAAGCGGCTAATTCTTCTTAAAATGTTATTGAAAGGTTGGAGAGGGTCGTTGGTGAATAACAATGACCCTACATTTTTTCAATAAGTTCTGAGATATCGCGTGTTGTCACACCTTTTTGATACATTAAAATTATCATCTTTTCTAAATGAGCAGGCGCTTCTTGAAGGCTTTCAAGTGTTTTAATATCAAACAGCCCTAACCGACCTCGTGGTATTTTGAGGTGAAGCGTACCGTATTCAGTCGAGAGTGTTCTAGAATAATAACCATTCCTTGAATTACCGGTATTATAACCTTTCACTTTCCACTTCTCATAATTAAGAAAAACTGTTCTTTCGCTTTCAAGCAGTAGATTAATGGCATCTTCTAAGGACTGACGAAACAGTTCATGAATAGATTCTCCTTGTGCTAGTGCTGTGAATCATTTTGTGTTAAAGTCTTCCATAAGGGACCTCCTATTTGTGATTGTTTTGTGGTGATTACAATCTTACATAAGTGAGGTCTCTTTTTCTAGGGAGTCTAGGAGCTTACACAAGAAATTTTACGCTATGAATATAAAAACTAACTTATAATATTAATTAGGTCATAATTAATATAAAGTTTGTTTCTCTTCTTTGAATTATCTTCCTCTATTAACTTCAAATCAGATAATTTCTTTAGATACTTTCTAGCTGTTGCGTCCGTTATGCCTAAAGCTCTAGCAACATCCTTTACGTTACAAAATGGATTCCTAAAGGTATATAGCCATATTTGATTAATGTAATAATTGTTCTCATTTATAATATTAATTCCTGATCTTGCTAAATTGTTTATATTCTCTACTTTTACTGATAAGGAATCGGCCATTCTTTTTGAGGCTGAAAGGAAAAAGTCTATCCATTCAAACCAATTTGGATTTTTTCCACGAACCCCATTCAAGCGATTATAGTATCTCAGCCTTTCTTTTTCCAATTCCTCACTAATGAAGAAGACTGGCTTATCAATTAGTTTATCTTGCATGCAAGTCAAAATAATTAGTATTCTTCCTAATCTCCCATTTCCATCTAAAAAAGGATGTATCGATTCGAATTGCGCATGAATAATTGCAGCCTTAATCAATGGATCGGTATTTTCATCCAAATAATTAAAATCATCAAGCTTTTCTTTTTCAAAACTAAAATGCTTTACTGAATTAATATAATATTCCAAATTGGTCATATATTCTCCGATTTTTTGAGCAGGAATTGGAATATAAACTGCGTTTTCGATTTTATTATCTGGACCGATGTGATTCTGAATTTTTCTAAATTCACCAGCAGAAGCAGACGTTCCTCTCGCTTCATTGGACATAAGTTCTTTGTGCAAACTTTTTATCATCCTAGAACTGATTGGATTTCCCTGATTGATCATTTCGATACCAACTGTTAGTGCTTTTTTATAATTAAGTACCTCTGTAATTTCTTTAGACTTCTTTTTTGAATTTGCTTGATCAATCATATCCGCAAAAGTTACTTGAGTACCTTCAATTCTAGTTGATTGAACCGACTCCTTTAATGAAAGAATTTGAAGAAGGTTATCATCGACAGGAGAGTGATTCAATTCTGAATTTAACTTACCTATCGTACTCTTGATAATAGCAATTTTTTTGTATAACGATAATTCTTCTTCTATAGACACTTTAGGTGGCAATAATTCCAGACCCTGAATTGTCATATTTTTCCTCCTCCCTTTAAGCATGATTAAGTTTATCATATTAAGATAAAAAAAGCATTATTTTTCCTTTATTTATAAGTTTTGAAAATGTTATCTAACTAATTTTCCATTGATTTAGCCTACCCTCACTCATAATTAATCCTGAATTGACCTTAGAATTGATATTTTGATTCCCTCCAGTATTAACCAAAGGGGATAATTTATTATGTGAAACCTAGATCTCCGTTTGTTCTAGTTTCCTTTTCTCCTAACCTTTCTTCAATGATATCTATCATACGATCAACATCATAGTCATTAGCAACTTCAGCATTGACAGTTATATAAGTATCTCCACTCTCGCTATTAGTCACATTAGTTGCTTTAACAATCCCTGCACCAATCTCTCCTAATACTTTAGAACTTAATGGTAGGATAGCCTCTGGACCTGCTTCACCACCAACTTGAATATTTTTGCCATTAATACCAAACACTGTATGATTCATCATAATTCCTCCGTCCGCATGCTAAGAGATTCTTGGAACTTGTAGTGGAGTTAAACTAAATCGACCGGTAATACTCAATCTAGGGAGTCGTGATAATTTAATCTCGGGTAACGACCAACTGAAGTTAAAGAAGCCTTTATTTTTTTCAGTTGCATTCCCTACCGCATCTTTTGCAGAATTAATTTTATCTGTAATCGCTTGCTTGATACTGTTAAATATTTCCACAGCTTTATTCTTTGCGCTAGTCAATCCATTTATCATAAAGTTTTTACCGAATCGATTGTTTGCTGTGTGCCGGATTTAATGCGTTCCCACGCTTGAAACACCGTTTGTTTTACCGTCTCCCATGCACCACACCAATCACCGTTGATTAATTGCATAACTGCCTTAATGATTCCTAGAATAAAGTCCATTGCTATTCTGATTGTTTCTTGAATGATAGGCCATACCGTTTGAGTGACCCCTTGAATCAATCCCAAACTAAGCTGACCTTAGCAAAAACTTGATCCAATATTATTGAGATAAAAGTCTTTATCCAGCCCCAAACAGTATTAATCATTTGTTTAATTAGTTCGTTGTTTTCATTCCACCAACTTGTCATTGAACTCCATATTTTCATTACAAAATCGCTGATAGATTGGATGATTGGTTGTAAAAACTCTTTTATAGCAACCCAAGTGTTTATAACAGCCTCTCTGAATTGGTCACTAGTTTCCCAGAGCTGATTGATTACTAAAACAAAACCTACTATTGCAACTATTGTTAGAGCAATCGGAGCTATAGTAGCTAACGAGGCTTTGATAAAGCCAAAAATCGATAGTTGAGCCGCAGTTGCTACGGCTAATAACACCATAAACACCGGGGCTATGACCCCTAAGGCGGTCACCAGCAATCCTATGACAATGGCAAACTCCTTTGCGGGCTTAGGAAGCTTAGAAAACTATTCTCTAATTGATTGTAAGATATCAGCTACAACTTGCAATATCAGAGCTAGTACTTTGCCTATTTCATCTCCAAAGTCACTCATTAATAATTATAGTTTGTTTTGAGCTTTATTTAATTCACTTATTGAATCAAGTGTATCTTCATAAGTAGATTTAAGTTCCCTGCTGCCTCATGCTGGCCTCTCGATAGGTTTCTCGCTAATCTTCAAGCTGCTTAGAAAACAATAAAATAAGAGAGACAAGCACATAAAACATGTACTCATCTCTCTGGTCCAACTTCTTGGGTCACTATAATCAGTAGACTCTTTATTAGTTTAATATTGTAAATTACAGGCTAAATTATTTAATAACAACTTGATCTTGCTCTAATTCTTTTTCTGCACCCATCTTACCAGCGTAGGCAGAAATTACTAATCCCAAAACAGATCCAATGAAAGCATAGATAGAATATTTAGAAGCTTCATTCATAACATCATTTGTTGTTTCGACACCTTCGTCAATTGCTTGTTTTGTTCCACTTTCTAAGCGATTCATTTCAGTTTCAGCGCTAGCAAGTAAATATTTCGCTTGAGCTTGAGCTTCTTCATATGATTTCATAATGTGAGCTGTAGCTTCTTCTGCTTCTTCATCATTTAAATCAGTATTATCAGCAATAGCATTCGATAAAGCATCTTCATCTAAACCTTCGTCAATTGTAGCCATACGATCTTCAATGTTTGTATAAACATCTTTCATCGCTTGCTCAACAGGTTTTCCATCAACCACAACGCTTTTAGCTGCATTTTGAATATCAGTTACCGTTTCATCTAACTGATTTTGTAAATAACCTGGTTGCAACTGTTCAATTTCAGTGTCTTCTAGTAAATCTTGTACTTCTTGGTCTAAATTCGATGTATCAAGTTGTAAGTTATCTGCTACAGCGTTAAATACTTCTTCAGATAAATTACCTGCAGCTTTTGAAACATTTCCTATTGCATCTCCAGCAGCACTAGTTGTCGCACCAAACATAGCACCAATTGTATTGAAAGTTCCTGTCACTGCTGATGAAGCCAATACTACTGCTACAATTAGGCCTGTAGCCCATGTCAGGAAACCATGAACCATACCAGCTCGGTGTGCAGTGTATCCTGCGATAAATCCTCCGCCGGCTAAACTTAAAATTAATGACACAATCGTCCAAATGATTAAGCCCATTCCAACTCCATCTAATGGATTAACAGCGGTTAAGTCAGTAGCTCCAAGTCCGATAGCTGCCCCAATTAAAGAGAACAACATGCTTAAAGCGACGAAAGTCACTAATCCAGCGAAAACAGCACGCCACGATAAGTTTTCTCCTATCCGATGATGATGTCCTATATGGTGATCATGATGTGAGGTATAAGTGTGGTTGCCAGTATCTTTAGTAGGATCCTTTACAACGACCTTACCCTGACCTCCAACAGTAGGCTCAACATTGTGCTTATCTCGTTCATTATTCATATAAATCCCTCTTTCTTAAAGTTTTAACACTCAAGGTGCTTTAAGGTACAATTTATCTTTATAGTGGTGATAAATACTATAAAATAATTGCTTTAGACAAATCGTTCTTTTAGAACTTTCCTGATCCTTAGCATACTAACTTATTTGTAAAAATTCAAATATAACGCTTCTAAAGACCAATTTAATCATAGCAATAGCGTCAGTCAATGGCTTGATGACCCAATCTAAGGTTGGATGATCGCTAAGATTCCAAGCGATCATTTCAGAGTTAAATAAATCCATAATAGGGCTTAAATAAGCAGAATTTTTCCCTAATTTAACTTTCAGTTGCCATTCATTTTACACTAAAGCGACGATTGAGGTGGTTGGGAGCAATTGTTCCCACAGTGCCTTCGTAAGAGCTATAGCGACGTGACTCCGCCAGAATTTTGTACGTTTCAAGCCGAGCTTACCCCTGATTCGTAAAACTTTTCTTAGGGCTAATTTTTTGATGGCATGTTTTGTATAATTAAGCTTTAATTCATCGATAACCAAGAGTATATGTGTCAAGAAGAGAAGAAAAGAAAAGGAGACCAAGCAACCATTAGTTGCTTAATCTCCTTGGATAGCATCAACCCTATTTGACATAAAGCCAATTTATATAAAATTACTCACCAGTAACTTCTTTTGATAACTCAATTGCGATATCGGTAGTGTCTTCAATCTCATGTTTTAAATTGGCGAAACTTTCAAGAATTTCTTCAAATGATTGTCCAATTTCTTCTTTTAATTCATTAGCTGAATGAGCTAAAACTTCTTTAAAATCAGAATCATCATTTTGATTAGCAAGAGAATGCTGCGTTTCTTCAATTGAACTAAATAATTGATTTTTCAAGTTTGTTAGAGAAAATTTTAATTCTTCTGCCGTTTCTGAAAAAGATACTTTAGCATCTTCACTTGCTAAAGCAGCAACATCAGATAACTCTTGACCCTTTTTAAGAGCAAGCTCTTTATAAGAAGCCAATTGATCGCGCGCTTCCACACTCGATTCTGATAATTTCTTACGATACTCCTCTGTTTTTTCAGGGTATAGATAATTAACTACCGCATAGGCACCTGCAAGACCTGCTACCATACCGATAACTGTTTTTAATTTGGTCATATTTTTTCCACTCCTTAAATCTTTTTTAAGAAGAATTCATTTTAAAGACCTTCTTAATACATAAATATTAACAGATAAAGCCTTTTCACTCAAGAAATCTGCTTAAAAATACACCCCTAAACTACCTAAGGGATGCAGGATGTCTGAAAATAAGCTTAACGCTTATTTTTATTGCCTTTGTATACCATTGCAATACCACCGATTAAAGCAATCGCTGCGATCACAATCAAAAACCAAGTAGCCATTTCGCCTGTTTGTGGTAACATTTTTCTACCTCATTTCTAAATGATATATTAATTTTACACTAACTTATAATAAAAGAAAAGCCGAGATTAAAACCTCGACTTAAACTCTTAATGATACATTTCCTGATATTTAGCCAATTCAGCTTCATTACAATAAATGTAGTGTTCTGGGAGTACTTCACGTACTTTTGGTATATCAGTTGAATAATCATGCATTTCAGGATCATAAACTTTCAATTTAACTTTACGAGCAAGCTCTGGGTCTGGAATAGGTACAGCAGAAAGTAAAGCTTGTGTATAAGGATGAATTGGATTACGGAATAATTCTTCAGTTTCCGCAACTTCAAGAATACGACCATTACGAATTACTGCTATTCTATCAGAAATATAACGTACGACTGATAAGTCATGAGCAATAAAAATATAAGTTAAGCCATTTTCACGTTGGAATTTACGGAGTAAGTTAAGAACTTGCGCCCGAACAGAAACATCTAAAGATGAGATCGGCTCATCTGCAATAACAAGTTCTGGTTCCATAATAAGGGCTCGAGCAATCCCAATACGTTGACGTTGTCCACCTGAGAACTCATGAGGATAACGATACATATGCTCAGATAAAAGTCCAACTTCTTTAAGCATATTCTCAACTTTTTGCAAGCGATCTTCTTCATCTTTAAATAAATTAAAGTTATAAAGGCCTTCTGAGATAATATACTCTACTGTTGCACGGTCATTCAAAGAGGCAGAGGGATCTTGAAAGACCATTTGAATGCTTCCAATTAGCTCTTTACGCTCTTTTTCAGATAATTTAGTATTAATTCTTTTACCTTTAAAGAGAATTTCTCCTCCTGAAGTTTTATTAATACCATTAATTGCACGACCAATAGTTGTTTTACCAGATCCAGACTCACCTACTAATGATAAGGTTTCTCCTTTAAATACATGGAAAGTGGCATCTTTAACAGCAACGAACTTGTCTTTGCCTTCACCAAAAGTGATTTCAAGGTCGTTTACTTCAACTAATTTTTCTCTATTTTTCTCCATTTGCTAACTCCTCTCTAAGAGCTGCATCTGCACCATGAACTTTCTTCAATTTTTCATGAAGGTTATGAATAACAGATGGTTTTTCAGCTTCCGGTGCTCGAGGATCTAGTAACCATGTTTTAGCGTAGTGAGTGTCTGAAACTTTAAACATAGGTGGTTCAGCTTCATAGTCAATTTGCATTGCATAAGGACTACGTGGAGCAAAAGCATCTCCTTCAATTTTTGTATAAAGAGAAGGTGGTGTACCTGCAATTGAGAATAGATCTTCTTCCGGATTTGATAATTGTGGTAATGATGATAAAAGTGCCCATGTGTAAGGATGTCTTGGGTCATAGAAGATATCTTCTACTGTTCCTGTTTCAATGACTTGTCCCGCATACATTACTGCAACACGGTCTGCAATTTGAGCCACTACACCCAAGTCATGAGTAATAAATATAGTTGTAAATTCATATTCTTTTTGTAATTCTTTTAGTAATCTTAGAATTTGAGCTTGAATAGTAACATCCAAAGCAGTCGTTGGTTCATCACAAATCAATACTTTAGGACGACATGCCAATGCAATTGCAATGACAATACGTTGACGCATTCCACCTGAATATTCAAACGGATAATCATCAAAACGTTTTTCAGCGTCACGAATACCAACACGCTCCATTAAATCAATCGCTACCTCTTTTGCTTCTTTTTGCGAAGCATTACGATGCTTAGTAATAACCTCTGTTATTTGAGTTCCAATTGTTAAGACTGGATTCAAAGAAGTCATTGGATCTTGGAAAATTGTTGCCATTTCTTTACCACGATATTTTAACCATTGTTTATCTGAAGTAAAATTTTGTAACTCATCGCCTTTATAGATAACTTTACCTTCTGGAATACTACCATTTTTTTCAAGCATTCCTGTAAATGTTTTCGTTAAAACTGACTTTCCTGATCCAGATTCCCCTACTAAAGCAAGAACCTCACCTTCATAAAGGTCTAAATCGATACCACGAATAGCAGTCAATTCAGAGTCACGCACCTGGAATTTAACAACCAGATCTCTTATTTCTAATATCTTTTTCTTTTCTGTCATTTCAATTGCCTCCTATATGTGATTCTTAGGATCAGTTGCATCAGCTAATGCTTGACCCACAATGTAAAGAGAAACTGAAATCAAAGCAAGAACAGATACAGGAATCCAGAATAAGTACGGTTTTGAAGCGATATTTGTGGAATACTTCTGAATTAATCCACCTAAAGAAACAATATCAGCTGATAAACCAACTCCAATAAAGGATAGGAAAGTTTCAGTCGCAATAAATCCTGGTAAAACTCTGGAAACGTCTGTAGTAATGATTGATGTTAAATAAGGCAAAATGTTTTTAAAAATCATTCGTCTTGCTGGTGTTCCGAGAGTTCTTGATGCTAAATTATACTCTCGATCACGCATAATCATTACTTGTACACGAATAAAGTATGCCGTAAAAATCCATGAAGTGAGGGTCATTGCAAAAAGTAAATTCCAAAAACCATTCCCTAATGAATAGGCTAATACCATAATAATTAATAACGGTGGAATATTAGCAAAAACATTATAAACCTCTAGCATGAAAACGTCTATTTTTTGTGACATTCCCCAGAATGCACCAACTACTACACCAACCGTCGTAGTGACCAAAGTCGCTAAAACTGTGATTGAAATGGATGTTTTTGCTCCAGACCAAGTAGCATCAAATAATGATTGTCCATTAGCATCTGTACCAAACCAGTGCTTTGCACTCGGTTCAATATAGCGTGCTGATAAATCATTAATTTTAGCAGTATCCATTGGATCATAACCAGAGAAAATAGGTTGGATAAATGACATTAAAATGATTGCTGTCATAAGAAATAAGAAGAAAATAGCAATCTTATTTTTACCAAAAGTTCTCCAAACCGATTGCCAATAAGAGTATTTTGGTGAATTAATTTTTTCAGCTTCTTTTTCATTTGTTTCTACAAAACGAAAAGAAGCATCATTAATATTAGGTTGTACTTCCATTATTTATCCTCCTTCACTTCTAGGCGGATACGTGGATCCACAAGAGTCATCGCAATATCGCCTAACATGATAGAGACAACCCCTAAAACTGAGAATATAAAGATTAATCCAACAGTGATTGGGTTATTATGAGAAAGAATTGCATCTGGCAACATTTTACCCATTCCAGGAATGGCAAATACTTGTTCAGTGATTGTGGCTCCAGCAATTGAGAAAATAATTGCTCCAGGAACACCGTTCACAATTGGTATAATCGCGTTCCTAAATATATGTTTGCGAGATATTTCTGATTGACTTAAACCTTTCGCTTTAGCAAATTTAACATAATCAGATGACTGCTGATCGACCATATAGCGTCGAATCCACATTACAGAACCAGATAGAGCTAATAAAGCTAAAACAATAACAGGCATTATATAGGATTTAATATTCCCAGGTCCAAAAATTGGGAATAAATCAGGTAGCCCAAAGAACTTATTACCAATATATCGTCCAAAGAAAATGAAAGCAACTGAAGGTACTGAGATTAAGAGTGTGATAATTGCAGTTCCTAACTTATCTACCAATTGACCTTTGTATCTTGCCATAGCCATAGCCATTGGTATAGCAATAGTATACATTAAAATAATTGAGGCAATGCCGTTTCTAAATGAAATCATCATCATAGATGGATCTTCGTTATTAGAATCAGCCCCTGCATAGTTTGAACCTTCAAACATACGTTTTTCTGTTAAAGAAAGTTCAGCTGTTGGTTTGTAGTAACGTGTGTAAGGATTAATGGCAGATTTAAAGGTTTTACCATCTGGCATAGTAATTTCTTCTGTTACTGAACGACCTTGTTTGTCCGTAATAACATCCACAACAGGCTTCCCTGCAAAAGTAGGGTATGAAACTCCTAAATTAATTTTAAGGAAATTTTGGTGGATAAATGGGAATTTATTATTGAAGTAGATTTGGTAGTAATATTTTGTACCTGAACCAGTTAATGCCCAACCAGCTGTTGCGTCGTGAGTGATTTTATATCCACGCTTTAGATCAGGATTTTCCGGGTCTTTAATACGCCAAGGGTGATCAAACTCAATCAAATTTTTATAAAAATTTAAGACCCTTGCACCAATTGAAACTTCATCGGTAGCAAAATAGCCTCCGCTTATCGGAAGTTGACCTACTTCCCAATTTTGGTTATTTTCTTGCCATTTGTCTATAATTGCTTGATTCTCGGGACTTTCTTGATTTGTAAATTCTGGATAGTCTTTTTGAACTTCCTTTTGAAAGTCACGTTGATTTAAATAATTAATATACCCCATTCGGTCAAAAGCGCTATTTTGATACTCTAAAAGTTGATCGGGTTGTGACTTTAATTTAGCAATTGCAGGGTCATCTTTGAAGATTGAATTTCTCGGCACCAGTGAAAAAATGGCTAAATACACTAAAGTAGTAACCATAAAAATCGAAAATAGTGACCGAAGAATTCTTTTGAATAAGTATTTTTTCATTTGAATCCTCCTATAATAAATGAAAAAGGCCAATTTCTCAGCCTTTTTCATCTAAGATTACATTTTCTTTTGACTATTCAGCCGCTTCTTCAGTTTCTTCAGCTGATTCATCTTTCATTTCTTCAGTTTCTTCAGTTTCTTCAGCTGACTCGTCCATCATTTCTTCTTCAGTTTCTTCTTTAGAAGCAGACTCATCAGTTTTGCTTCCACCAACTTCACTTGAAACACTTGATCCGTCTAACTTATTAGCTGACCAATTATCGTAAGCCGCTTGCCATTGTTCATATGAAACAGGTTCAGATTGAACTTTCAAGAACTTGAATCTACGTTGACCAGTACCTGCAAATGAGTAAGGACCAGAGAACGGAACAATATTAGTAACTCGTAGGTGTGATCCTAAAGTGTTAAATGGAATTGCGATTGCAGAATCTGTTAACCAAGCTTGTGCCTTAGCATAAGCATCGTAACGAGCATCTAAATCATCATTAATAGCATCAGCTGCTTTGACCAATTCAGCATATTCGTATAATCCTGAAGCTTCACGTGCTTCTGCATATGGATCTTCTTGTCCTTCTTTAAGAATTGGATCAAAACCAATTGGAACTAAGAAAGTACCATTAGTAGGTAAATAAATATCTAAGAATGTTGATGGGTCTAAGTAGTCAGGAATCCAACCAGATTCATTAGTCATATCATAATCAACTTCTGCAGCAACAGTAGCGTTGAATGTTGCGTTTAAATATGTATCTTGGTTTAGAAGAACTGGATTAACTACAACATTTTCAGAACCTAAAACTTCTTCAAAAGAAGCTTTTAAAGACTCAGCAAAGTTGACAGCCACAGGAACTGTTTCTAGAACTGGAATATCTAATTGAATTGGGTAGTCTACGCCTTCTAATTCAGATTTTGCTTGTTCAATTAATTTTTGAGCTTTTTCTGGATTGAAGAATGCATCTTGTCCATCTTCCAAGTTGATTCCTTCATAAAGTTCCGGATTCATTTCTTCAAGGTGACGTGCTACTGCTTCTCCAAATGACTCTTCTTCTAACATAACAAATTCTGGTGCAACTAATAAGTTACGAATATCTGTATCAGCAAATTCTTCACCGAATTTTTGTGTCATGTAAGTGTGTTTATCGAAAGCAAACATAATTGCTTGACGGAAAGCTTTATTTAAAAGTGCTTGGTGAGTGTCTTCATGTTGCTTTTCAGTAGTTTTACCAGTTGCTTCATGCTTCAAACGGTTTAAGTTAAACTGTAATAAGAATGAAGATCCTTGACGTTGTTGTTGTGTGATATAACCGTCGAATTCTGCTTTAACATCGTCATAGATTGGTAAAGTAGGATTTACTGTAAAGAACGATACAGCTCCATCTTTGTATAGACGGTAGAATACTTCTGGATCAGAACCATCATTGTAAGTAAATTGAACTGTGTCTAAGAATACATTATCAGCATCCCAATAATTTTCGTTCTTAGTGTATTCAATTTCAGATTTAGCAGTTAAGTTAGAAAGTAGGAAAGCTCCATTGTATAAAATTGAGTCTGGAGTTAATGAACCGAAATCATCTCCAACAGAATCTAGAAACTCTTGATTGATTGGATATAAAATACCATAAGTTGTTTTTGAGTTGAAATATGGTTCTGGTTCTTCGAGAGTATATTCAAGGGTATAATCATCAATCGCTTTGACCCCTACTTCAGCAAAATCAGTAATTTTACCATTTACATAGTCGTTAAGACCTTTAATAGATGATTGTACGATTGGTAACATTTCTGATTGAACCTCTACAGCGTGTTTTAAACCAGTAACAAAATCGTGAGCAGTTGTCTCAGCCACTTCGTTACCGTTGTTATCAAACCACATAACTCCTGGACGGATTTTATAAGTATAGACTAAGCCATCTTCTGAAACTTCATGAGACTCTGCAACTGATGGGATGTAGTTACCGAATTGGTCGTTTTCGTATAATCCATCGATGAAGTTAACTGTATGACTTGTATTTGAATCACGCATAGAGAATGTATAGTCCAGTGAAGTAGGATCCCCTAAATAAGTAGCTTTATATTCTGGAACTAAATCACCAACAATTTCATCTTGTGCTGAAGCCAATAATGGTGATACTGCGGAACCTAGCGTCAAAGCAGTTACAAAAGAAACAACTACTTTTCTTAACGATTTCTTCATTAATTTTCCTCCTTAAAAATGTACAAAGCGACAAACAATAAAGTTTTTCTGAGTATACTTCCCTCACTTTCAAAAACTGTAATTGCTTACATTTTACCAATTAGTGAAAACGCTGTCAAGCCATTTGATTTTAAAGTTTAAGTCTTGCAGCGATTGTAAGTCAGTTTACTTTGTTTTAGTATGAAATAGAAAGAGCAAAACTAGAACGGTTGATTCTTTCTAATCATTCCTAAGAGGGTGTAGAAAATGTTATCGTTTTCTCACTCCTGTCCTTAATATTAAACAATCTTCCAAACAATTTCCATATTAGTTTGATTAGAATTTGATTTGAAAAGCGCTGCATCTTCTAATAATCTCAACTAAGATTAGCGATGGTTAGCGATTAATCAAACTTTACTATCTATATATTCTCACAAAGCAATAAACTAATAACTATAATTATATAATTTATCAAAATTTAGTTAATAATATACCTATTGGGTTATTACCCCTTCTTTAATTGACGGGTGTAGTTTAGTAAAAAGGCTGATACTATACTACCTATTAACCAAGATAGAATATACATGATTGGGTTGCTTACCCCACCTGCTGCTATCGCAAA
Source organism: Facklamia sp. P12932 (assembly GCF_050409545.1). Taxonomy (NCBI): domain Bacteria; kingdom Bacillati; phylum Bacillota; class Bacilli; order Lactobacillales; family Aerococcaceae; genus Facklamia; species Facklamia sp. P12932. The sequence continues at coordinate 13,371 of NZ_JBNUPG010000021.1, forward strand.
AACACCTCCATGAGGAACTAAGCTAACACATTCAAAAGCCATTGAAAGTGCACCGGCTAAACCTGCACCTAAGGCTAGACAAGGAATAACGCGTAAAGGGTCAGCCGCTGCAAAAGGTATTGCTCCCTCGGTAATAAAGCTAGCTCCCATGGCATAATTCACATAGGCCGAAGATCTTTCTTGTTTTGACCACACTTTTGGTTTAATCGTAGCGGCTAAGGCAATAGCCATAGGCGGAACCATTCCACCAACCATTACTGCCGCCATAACATCTGAACCCGCCCCTTGAGCTTGAGTGACTAGAGCTGTTCCTGTAACATAAGCAGCCTTATTAATGGGGCCTCCCATATCAATAGACATCATAGCTGCTACTGCAAATCCTAATACAATGCCCCATTCTCTTGGAATTGATTCAATCGCATTCATTAATCCCGTCATCACCGCACCCATCGGACCATTCACTACAAATAGCATTAGCAGACCTATCATTAGAATACCCAGAACTGGGAATATGAAGATTGCCTTCATACCCTCAAGGGTTTTAGGCATCCACTTGAAGGCAATTTGCAGTCCTCTTATAATAGCGCCTGCTAAGAAACCCGCTATCAGAGCGCCAAGAAAACCAGAGGGTACTAGATTTTCAAAAATGCCTTGTGGTGCATAAGCAGCTAAAACACCAGGATTAGCAAAAATCCCACCCATTAATCCAACTATTAGTCCTGGACGATCTGCAATTGATTGACCGATAAATCCAGATAAAATTGGTAGCATCATGGCAAAAGACATTCCACCAATTGTTTTTAGTATTTGAGCAAATACACTATAGTCTGAACTACTTGGGTCAGCAGAATTTATACCCCAGAAGAAAGAAAGTGCAATCAAAATCCCACCGGCCACAACGAATGGAAGCATATGAGAAACGCCATTCATTAAATGTTTGTAGAATTGACGACCGATTGATTCTTTCTCACCAGAATCTTCTATCTCATTTACCTTTTCTCCCTTAGCGTGAAAGATAGGAGCGTCGAGACGAACGGCCCTATTTATTAATTCATCGGCCTTATTAATTCCATCTGAAACTTTAGTAATGATAACCGGCTTGCCATCAAATCGATTCATTTCAACCTGTTTATCTGCCGCTACGATAATTGCATCGGCCTTTTTAATATCCGCTTGATTAAGTTTGTTACCGATACCGGCTTGCCCGTTTGTTTCCACTTTAATACTGATCCCAGCTTTTTTAGCTGCTTCTTTTAACTTTTCTTCAGCCATAAAGGTGTGTGCTATCCCTGTTGGACAAGCAGTAACTGCTAAAATATAAGTATCTGATGATTCAGAAATTATATTTTTTTCACTTTTAGCTTGAGCTGTTTCTTTTAAATCTGCTTCTTCAGAAAATAAATCAACCACTTCATGGGCATTCTTAACAGACATCAGTTGATCAATCATTCCTTCTTCCATCAATTTTTTTGACAAGGAAGCAATTGCCTTCAGATGCTCATTTGATGAGTTTTTTGGCATTAAAATCATAAAAATTAAGTGAACATCTTTTTCATCTAAAGCTTGCCAATTAATGCCTGCTTGGGAACGCGCAAAAATAATAATTGGCGTTTTTACCGTTGATGATTGAGCATGCGGCATGGCCACACCGTTACCAACTCCAGTGGTTGAGAGTTGCTCTCTTGCTTGTAGCGATTGAAATAATTCTTTTGGATCCGTTACTCCTCCGACTTGATCGAAATTATTAACAAGACTCTTTAAAGCCTCTGATTTATTACGAACAATTAGATCAAGATCCATCACTTCAATATTTAATAATTCTGACAGCTGCATAACTTTTCCTCCTAAAGTTCTTGTATTTTGATTTTATCCACTAAAGAGTCCATTAACTTTCGCTCAGCTATACCTAAAGAAAAAGCTGTTGCCGCACCAGCAGCCGTTCCCACCTTTAAGGCATTCTTAAACGACTTTGAAGATTGGTATTCAGCCATAAAGCCTGCTAACATCGAATCGCCTGCTCCCACAGAATTAACCAATTTTCCTGGAGCTGACTTGGATCGATAAATTTTACTATCGCTAGTTAACAATATAGCTCCGTCAGCCCCTAGGGATACTAATACATTTTGAGCACCTTGTTGCTGTAAACGTTTGGCATATTTTATGACATCCTTGTCCGTGTGAATAACTGAATTGAAAATATCAGCCAATTCTTGTTGATTGGGTTTAATTAAAAAGGGACGATAGGTTAAGCATGATGTTACTAATTCCCGGTTTGAATCTAATATGAAATTGACCTGGGTTTTTTGGCACAGTTCGCCTATCCTTTCGTAATCTTTCGCTTCCATACCTGGAGCTAAATTCCCTGATAAAAATACGGTATCACCTTTTTTTAATTTTTGCTTTAATTGACTAAAGAACGCCTCATATTGAGGTCTCAATATTTTAGGACCTTTGGCATTTAGTTCTGTTTCTTTCTTACTTTTCAGCTTCACATTGATACGTGTTTGACCATTCACTTCAATAAAATCATGTGCAATCGAATGTTTTTTTAATAAATTGGTTAAATAATTCCCAGTGAACCCACCCATAAATCCCAAGGCACAAGAAGCTATTCCAAACTCTGACAATAATAGTGAGACATTTAAACCCTTACCTCCAATAAGATAGGTTTCTGAATCTATACGATTTAATGCTCCTTCCTTGAAGTCCCTGGTCTCTATAAAATAATCGAGGGCTGGATTAAAGGTTATAGTGTAATTCATAGACTCCCCCCTTAAAAATATATTAGTTAACGAACAAAATTTTAAAGTTGCTTTAAGTAAGCGTTTCCTGATTAATGTTTACATTATAGAAAAACTTTACCTTTGTTTCAATATTTCATATAAATTTTATTTATAAAGCTAGACAAAAAAGCAACTAGCCTATGCTAGTTGCAAAAAGAATTATTGACAGTGATTCTGACGTAATTGTTGAGCGGCTTTAGACATATTTGTTAATTTGGCTTCGATTATTTCTTCAGGATTTAACGGACGATTGGCAAATGTTGCAAAGCCACAATCCGGATTCAGCCAAATTCTCTCTGGTGGCAAGAACTCTAACGCTTCTTCAGCTAGAGCCATAATTTTTTCAACTGATTCAACCTCATCTGATCGCGGATTAATGACACCTAAGCCTAGTATAATTTTCTCATCTAAAAAGTTATTATAAAATAACTTGGATATTTCACCAGCTCTTGGGGTTGAAAACTCAAGAGCCAACATATCGACAGTTAATTTATTAAAGAAGCTACCTAATTTATCGTACGCTCCCTCTAATAATACACTCTCATCTTTTGTCCAATTTCCTCGACAAACATGGACAGCTGATAAGCAACCTTCCAAACTATTTATTTCATCTAGAACAGGTTGAATAAGAGACTGAGCAAACATTAATTCTTGGTCAACCTTGACCTTTGCAGATAAGGTTCCTCAGTAGAAGGAGGTATCCCCTTGGGCTCTTTGAAAAACTACCTCTGAAAGAATCGGTTCATCAATTTGGATGACGCGCGCCCCATTATCATATAAACGATGAATGGTGTTTTTCAATAATTCAACAACATCTTTACCCAATTGACGTCTACTCGCATAAGCTTGATCACTTACTCCTTCTACCCACATTGATCGGGTTAAAAGGTATGGACTAGGAAGAGTGATTTTATAAGGTTTATTAGTTAAGCTTTTAATTAACTCCTGCTCTTGAGTACATAAATCGGCTTCCAAATCGAGCTTACCGACACAGACTGGACTATTCATTGAGTTATCTGAAGCATCCATCTCTTTTAAGGATTGCACATAATCCTCATTATTTCCAAGCAAGTCATTAATTTCCTCTGTAGAAAAAAGTTCGATACCTTCAACTTTTTCAGCAACATAAGACATAAAATTATCTCTTGAAATTTCTCCACTTACAACTACATCAATGCCCGCACGTTTAAAGAGGTCCATGACCTCTTTAGTTTCGTCATGAACCAGCTGATTGTATTTATCACACTCACCAAAATGTTGACAAGCTTCCTTGGCAGCGAGTAATTGAGGCGACCGTGGCATCGATCCAATTAATGTCGTTGTAAACGGCTTAAAGGTCGTTTCCATTATTTTACCTCACATTCTTTTTTAAGGTTCAATTACTAATTCACTTTCAGTTAAAATATCAACAACTTCACGCATTGTTGTAATTTGACCAACCATAATATACTTTTCTACTTCATAGTACTCAGTGCAAATACCGCATGAAAGAACTTTGGTTCCTTTATCTTCCATTGCTTTCAAATCTTCAATTGAGTCTGAGCCCTTGCAAGCTAACTTAACAGCTTCACCATATAAAAGGATATGCTTTGGCGCTTTATCAGTGTTAGCTAGCGTATTTAAAAAACCTTTCATCAAATTTTCTGTTAGAGGTTTTTCACCTTCACCCATACCAGTACCACGTAGAACGATATCATAAGCTTTTGACATGTGATTAATCTCCTTTTTGTTTATTTATAAACTTAGTATACTCGATAAAATTTTAAATATTAAATTAGATTATTAAATAAATAACCGTCATTTATGAAAAATTTATATATATAATTTTTTTGAACATACTTTCATATAAAAAAGCTATACTAATAGAGAATAACTTTGCAGAAGGAATCTTTATAGGACTGATTATCGTAAAGGTTTAGAAGAAGTGGGTGCCAATACACAATTTTTAACAGAACTTAATCCTGAATACCTTCAACATTATAATCAGCTTGCTGCCATCTTAGCAAAGCCCTCGGCTCCAGATGCAGTTACTAAAGAGTTAATTATTCTTGCTGTTGCTATTAATCAACGCTGTGAGACATGTATTGCTGTTCATGTTGATCAATACATAAAAGCAGGAGGAAATTACGAGCAATTATCGGATTTAGACAATATTGCTATTCTTGTGGATGGTGATCCAGGTATGGCCTTTGCCGGTAAGGTGTTAGATTGCTTCGATCGGTTTTTAAAATATATTAAAAAGCCAGAGGCATTTGCTCTGGCTTTTTAAGCATAATGAAAATTTATTGAAAAATAGTTTGCACCAATACCATATACAAAACTGTTCCTCCCAAAATGGAAAAGACAGTAGAATGTCGCCATTTATGTAAAACGAATACCAAAAAGCAAGATATTATAGCCGCTATCGTTCGCTGAGAAGTATAGGCAATATCTTTAAATGAATAAATCAATAAGATTGTCATAATGGCATAAGGAAAAACTTGCCCCAAATAAATAATCCAAATAGGAGTTTTCCTTTTGAAAATAATAAAGGGAGTAGCTCTAATAGTGATTGTCACAATGACCATAACGACAATCAACATGATAGAATGAAGGTTAGACATAATCTGGTTGGCCTCCTTTAAGTCTATTTTCAATTAGTAGAAAAGCAATGACAACAAGCATTGACGGCAGCATAAAATTATCTGGTCCAAATATTATGAAAAATATAAACCCAACAGTCATCCCTAAAAGAGCAGGCTTGTGATTATTGGTAGCTTCCCACTGATTGAGAACGACGACAAAAAACAATGCTGTTAGAGCAAAATCAATGCCCTCCGTTGAAAAAGGTAAGAGATTTCCTACTAAACTACCCGCTACACTACCAAGAGTCCAATACATATGATTGAGTACTGTGACATAAAGGGAATACTTCTCACGTTCAATTCCTTCAGGTAAGTGGTCTGTACATACCAAAGAAAAAGTTTCATCCGTAAGGCCATGAATTAAATAGAGTTTGCGCCAACCTTTTATCTTTTTGTATCTTTCCAACTGACTAATACCATAAAATAATAAGCGAAAATTAACCATAAAGGTTAAAATAACTGTAGCAAATAAGCCAGTGGATGAAGAAAGAATGACTGGTGCTAAAAACTGGATAGACCCTGAGTAGACAAAAAAGCTCAAGCATAATGCCCAAATCCAACCAAAGCCTTTAGCCTGCATCATAATACCAAAACCTAAGGCTAGCATGAGATAAACGATACCAATTGGCAATGTCTTTTCAAAGGCATATCTCCAATGTTTTTTATCCATTTTCTAACTCCTTTAACTTAATGACGTAAAGTAGCTTTAATACGCTCAGGCTTAAGCAAGATGTTAAGCGCTGAATGAATATTAGGTGCAATAATATCGGCATTACGAATACTAACAGTGGATAGCCCTTCATTTCCTATAACAGCTATTGATAAAGCAGCTACACTCATCATTTCTCCATCGTTATAGCCATTGCCTATACAGGCACAGCTTTTAGAATCTAATTCTTCAAGCAGTAGTTTCTTGGAGATAGCTGCTTTACTCGAAGGAAAGGTAGCCAGTTCAACTGGAAGTTTTTGACACTGTTGTTTAACAGTTCCATAGGTATCAGCAGTGGCGATAAAAATTTTAACATTTTCTGAAAGACTCGAAAGAAGTTCTTCCACTCCTTCAATTAATTTCCCGTCTTCAGCGATGGTGCCGTTAAAATCAATAATCACATTAGATATTTTGATCACTCCATTACCTGGAATTTCGTATTTTATCATCTTTATCTCCTTAAACACATCTTTATTTGAGACCGAAACGCAGAGCGTTTGTAAGCGTTTTCTCGAATGCTTTTAAAAATAAGATTACGTATTAAAAATACTAAAACGCGCTCACTTATAAGTATACTATTATTTAATCAAATATCTCTTAAATTTGAATGAAAAGTCCCTAAGAAAGTTCTCATATACTTTCACTAGACAAATTAAAACGACCTCTATTAAAAATAGAGGTAGATTTAGTTCTCGATACTCATTTAGTGGTTTTCAATTTTTAAATTGAATAAGTTCGCGTTAAAGCGTATTCGACGACTAAATAAAAAGTGAATAAGCTTATTACAATAATAGCTCCCTTTTTAAGTACAATTTTCACTTCAGGATCCGTTCTATAATAACGCGCTCGACTAACTATCCCTTTCTCTATATTATTTAATTTATTCTCTGGCAATTGTTCCATATAATCTAATTTTGAATCAATATCATCTTCACCCTCATAACCATGTATTTTAGACAGCACAGACACGGTTGAATAATCGTTCTCCTTATAAATAATATAAGAATCATATATCGGTTTTACTAGTAAATACGCAAGTGTACTGATTATTATAAAAAAGAATAAAGCTCGAATCTTAAAATTTGAAAAATATTTCATTTTTCTCCTCCTTATTGCTACTCTTTCATATTTTCAAACAGCTATTAGAATAAAAAGCCCGATTTACTTATTATAAACTCAAAAAGCAGATATGGAATTATTAACATTGATATAAGAATCCCACCACGTTTCAAAATAATTTGTTCTTTGGAGACCCCATGAAAATAATGAGCCAAATCAATTTTAGCTTCTTGATCATAGGTGAAATTTTTTGACGGTTGCTTATCAATAAACTCTAGTACAGGATCTGATTCCTCTTCTCCGTCATAACCATAAGCCCTAGCAATTAAAGTAACCGTTTCTAAATTATTTCGTCTCTGTTCGTCCATCTGCTGCAAGTATCGATCCACATTTTGATAGGCAAATAAGAAAATTAAGATTGAGATTAAAGCTATTCTTATTCTTGTGTCTTTTAACAATTTCATAAAAGCACCTCCGAAGCATTTAATGCTATCCTACCAGTTTTGTAAACGTTTTTCCATTAAAATTTTTCTTTCTTATTATCTTTTAATAAAAATATTTTATTTATTAAATTGTTCTGTCATTATTTATTATTTTTTCTAATAAATTTAAAGCTAAACTTGCTAAATCATTGATACAAATGTATTAATAAAGACTATAAATAAATTTTTAAGATTGTTTTTCAATTTGAATAGCGAGGTAAGCTTACGTAAAATAGGGATGTTGAACAATATTTAATGTTACAAACTTATAAGAGAGGATTATCCAATATGTTAATCGACCTACATATGCATGAGAAGACATTTTCACCCGATAGCTTTATGAAAATTGAGCAGATTGTCGAAAGAGCCAAACTAATCGGACTTGATGCCGTTTGTATTACAGACCACGACTCAATTGGTTTCATGACTTTAGTTGAAGAGGCTCAACAACGTCTCGATTTTCCAATCTTTGTGGGGGTGGAATATCTAACTACTGAAGGCGATGTCTTAGCCTATGGAATTGACGAATTGCCTGAGCCGGGCCTATCAGCTCAAGAATTCATTGATTACGTGAATAAAAAAGGTGGAGCTTGTACAGCCGCTCATCCCTATCGTAATAATAACCGAGGCCTTGGTGACCATATTTATAAAGTTAAAGGCCTTCATGCAGTTGAAGTGTTAAATGGCAATTCAACTTTAGAAGAAAATCAACAAGCCTTTATTACAGCCAAAGAACACGGTCTACAATGTGTTGGTGGAAGTGATTCTCATCATTTTGGCCAAGTAGGCGTTTACGCGACATATTTTCCTAACCAGGTTTCAACTATCCATGAACTTGCTCAAGAATTAAAAAAAGGAAACTGTCAACCAGTTATGGTTAAGGGCCATCAAATTATCGAAACAGTCACTGCATAAGCAGAAAAAGAGCTAGCTCAATGTACTGACCCCCTAAAGTTGGATTTCATGGTCCAACTTTAGGGGGTCAGTACATTATGCAGATCTTTTTTTGTTAGTTTTTTTATGTATGGCTGGCATGAAAATTTCTCCTCCTCTGTCTTCAAATTAAACGAAAGCCAAAAAGGCTGGACTTAAAAAGAGGGATAAAATAATTGATACAAAAGTTAGTTTAGAAGCCAAAGCGACATCTAAATCGTATTTAGCCGCTAAAATAGGCGTGGTAGCCCCGGCGGGCATGGTCGCCATCACCACACACATACCTGCTATTTGCTCATCTACTTGCAGAAATTTTAAGCTCAGTAAAACGATTAAGGGTATAAGTAGCATTCTAACACCTACAAACCGTATAACCGCTTTCTCAAAAAGAGCCTCCATTTTAACCGAACCAATAATTGAACCGATGGTAATCATGGATAAAGGAGTAACTGTGCGACTCAAACCATCAAAACTATTCATGATAAAGCTTGGTATAGAAATTTGGCTTAAGCCCAGCACCAATCCAAAGATAACTGCCAAAATCATAGGGTTTTTTATAAAAGAAAGAAGCGTCTCTTTAAAACTCTTTTCTTGTTTTACTAATAAAGAAATACCAATTGTATAGGTAAAAATGCGGTGAGGTATTAAATAAACGGCGGCTAAAATAGCGCCTAATTCACCAAATAAGGATGTAACGATGGGTAATCCAGCAAAACCGGCACTGTTACAAAGGGTCGCATAATGTAAAATTTTAGCTTGTTTTTCCGGCAAATCCCGAAAAAAGAAGCCGCCGAAAAGGGTTATCGTTGTATAAATAATAGTAGCAATGATTAAAGTTTGAAAGCTTAGCTCAATAATGTTCCAAGTTATATTAAAAAACGACTTAAAAATAAGTGCGGGAACAAGTATCTCAACAATTAATTTAATTAAAGCTGGACGATTCTGATCCGTAATCATTCTTTTTCTATAGGCTAGCACACCTGCTAAGACATAAACAATTAGAACTAATTGGATGCTCAGCATCTCAAAAAAAGTTGCCATTAATGATCCTCCCTATACCTTTTTATTAACCCCCTCATCTTAACATAGTTGGTTTGCAAACTGAATATCTTTCAAACACTTTCAAGGCATCGATCTCTAGAGTTGTCAAACATATGTTACACAAGGTGCTTCTAAAATGGCATGCTTATG
>NZ_JBNUPG010000022.1:0-21205 GCF_050409545.1 Facklamia sp. P12932
ATTTTTAGACATAAAAGTACCCCCAAAAGTTAGTTTTTAACTCGAACTTTTGGGGGTCACTTCAAATTTAGAGGTTTTTTGAAGCTAATTTTATAGAGTAGATTGTTGGTGTATTAAAGCTGAACTTCATTTATAATAATAGTAAGACTTTTTAAAAAGGAGAAGGATTTATGGATAGAGGATTTAAACTAGTCAATAAGCTTTTTATTTTCACTATATTATTAGCTTTATTATATACTCCTATTTCTGCTAAAGCGAATCAAATAACCACAGAGTCATTAACAGAAACTAAAACATCAATAGAAAACAAAGTGGATCAAGAATTACTTAAGAAACTTTCAGAATCATTAATTGATTTGAAAGAGGTTGAAGAATTTGAGGTCAAGATGAAGTGGACCAACCTGGATAAAAATCAAGCGATGGGGCAAGCGACCTACCAAGTAGATGTTACAAAAGGAGACCTGAAGGGCGATTTAAAGTTTCAAATGGAAGATGATTATCCCGAGACAGCAGATTTTGGCTTTATATCATATGGAAGACACCGTTTGTTCTATGTAAAAGAATTTGCTTTTTTAGATAGCCTAGCTTATTTTAAACAAGCTTTTTTTAATTACCAGTTTGATAAACAAATGGCTAAGTACACTAATCTTTATACAGAATTTTCAAATGAAACAATCGGGACGGTTAATCTTAATGAAAAGCCTGCGACTTCTTTGCTGCTCATTCCTAATCAGGATAAGTTAATGAGAGTAGATAAGGGACAATTAAGTTTCAAGAAGGATCAATATCATTTAAATATTGAAAGAATCGATATTCCAAGTCTTTTCTTTGATAAGCACCCCTTCTTATCCATCTCTTATCGTTTAGATCATTTAATTCAACCTTCTACTTCATCTATCATGAGCGAGTATCAAGATTGGGAAAATCAATTCAACCATCAAATTAAAATTAATGAGCAAGCGAATGATTTTTTATTCGGAACAAAAATTGAATCCGAATTTTCTAACCATTTACAAGTTAAGGAAACGGAACACCGAACACCACAGTTCAATAAAACACTAAATTTGATGAGCCAAGGTTTAACTGATAAATTAACGAGTTTCACCATGGACTTTGATCCAGATAAACAAATTTTAGATGTTACCTTGGAGGGTATTGTAGAAAATGTAGCTTTTAACTTTTTTAGCAAAGATACAGCTGAACTTACTACTAAAAGAGTTCGATTAGAATATTCTTTTAAACCTAAAAAAGTAGTTATTCCCCAAAGAACAAGTCTTAAAACAATCAGTCCGGCAGCTGCTGACTATTTAATGGAAGAATTACTATCAAAAGAGAAAAAGTAATGCTTTAAGAAATGGGCTTGTTTTCTAGAGACTTCTACTATAAATGATCTTAAGAATGAAAGGGGTAATAGAATGAAGTGTTTTTATTTAAAAGATTTTGCGAGTCAAAGAATTCAAGCAGGAGAAAAATTAATAAGGTTAGAAGACTTTGAAGATCCTGATGATATTAAAGATGCACCTGAGGGGATGATTATCTTTATTACTGATCGCAGTTATAACTTTAAAGGGCAAGCTTTCGTTGGTCGGCAAAACAAAGGCTTTGCTTGGGTTTTTAGCTTAAATTTGGAAGATTTGTGGTCCAAAGAACTCTTTTCAATTTACTTTCAAGAAGCTGTTGAACGTAGACAATCTCTATTGGACGACCCTACAACAACGGGTTTTCGTTTATTCAATGGTGAAGGAGATGGATTAGGAGGAATATCAATCGACTGGTATGACCATTTCATTCAAATCAACTGGTATTCTAAAGGTGCTTATGAGTATCGTGATTGGTGGCTTGAAATTCTTTTAGAATCTCCACTTGAAGTAGCAGGTATATACGAAACCAAGCGTTTTCCAATAGGTGATAGTGAAAAAGCAATGGGACATGTTACCGGAAAAGAAGCCCAACAGCCTCTAATTATTAAAGAACAGAATCGAAAGTATGCTATTTATTTAGGTCAGGATTGGATGACAGGCCTTTTTTTTGATCAAAGAGAGGTACGACAGTATATTCAAGAGCAAGCAAAAGGCTTGTCTGTGTTAAATCTTTTTTCATACACGGGTGCATTTTCAGTTGCAGCTAGCCTAGGTGGTGCCAGTAATACTATCAGTGTAGATGTAGCTAACCGTTCATTAGAGTTAACTAAAGAAAATTTCTTAATTAATCAATTGGACGCTGACAATTTATCTAACGAGATTAGAATTATGGATGTGTTTGATTATATTGACTATGTCAAACGCTCTTCAAAAGATTTTGATATGGTGGTATGTGATCCTCCTAGTTTTGCCCGAACCAAACGTTATGTTTTTTCAGCCTTAACTGATTATATAAAAATGGCTAAAGATTTGTTTAAAATAACGAAAGCAGGAGGTTTGTGTGTCTTATCCACAAACCATTCAGCTTACTCAAAAGATAAATTTATTGAGGATATGAATGAAGCTGGGCGTTTAAGTGGCAAGAAGGTTCAATTGATTCAAAGTTTTAGACTTCCCGAAGACTACCCTTCTTCCGTTGATCCTACGAGTCAGTATCTTACAGTTCTGGTATATTATTGTTCTGAATAAGAAAGGCAGGGAGTAAGAATGTCTTATATTGCATTAAAAGAAGTTGTTAAAGAATATAAAACTGGCGAAGTCGTTACACGAGCAAATGATGGAGTCAGTTTTACAATTGATGAGGGAGAGTTTGTGGTTATTTTAGGTCCTTCCGGAGCTGGTAAATCAACTACACTAAATATCTTAGGTGGAATGGATCAAGCGACCTCCGGACAGGTAGTTATAGATGGAGAAGACATTGCTAAATACAAGGCTAAGCAGTTAACGCGTTTTAGGCGAAATAACGTTGGTTTTGTCTTTCAAAATTATAATTTAGTTCCTAACCTAACAGCTAAAGAAAATGTGGAATTAATGATCCACATTGCTAAAAGTAATATGCAAGCAGAAACCGTACTTAAAGAAGCAGGGTTAGGACATCGATTAGATAGTTTTCCTGCTCAGCTATCTGGTGGAGAGCAACAGAGAGTTTCTATTGCGCGGGCCTTAGCAGGTAGACCCAAAATTCTTCTTTGTGATGAGCCTACAGGTGCTTTAGATTATGAAACCGGCAAACAAATTTTGAGATTATTACAAGATACATGTCGAGAAACACGTACAACTGTTGTGGTAATCACTCATAATACGGTGATTTCGAAAATGGCAGACCGTGTGATTAAAATTCGTAATGGACAAGTAGAAGAAATCGTTAAAAATCCGCATCCTACTAATGTATTAGATTTACATTGGTAGAAAGGAGGTAACATGAAATCGCTCATAAAGGATATCTTTCGTGAGATATTAAAAAGTTTCCCACGATTCTTATCGATATTAGCTATTATTAGTCTAGGAGTTGCTTTTTTTATTGGAATCAAAGCAACAGGACCAGCTATGGTAGAAACCGCGCGTGACTATTATGAAACTTATGATTTGCCCGACGGTCGTATATTATCTACTCAAGGTATTAATGATAATGACATTAAAGAAATTAAAAATTTAAAAGATGGAGCAGAACTTCGGTTACGTCCCATTAAATCAGTTATTGGTATGGTTGAGCCAAGTACTCAACCTATCAAAGTTTTTGGTATCAATGAACAAGATAAAAAATATTATCAATTGGTTGAAGGGAGATTTCCACAGAAAGCTTCTGAAATCACATTGGATAGTAAGTATCTTGATTTAATTAATACTGATCCAAACGAGTCTGTCAAAGTTGGAGATAAGGTAAAAATCACTCTGAACCAACGAGCAAGTGAAGACGCTATAGATAGTGATAATTCAGATTCAATCTTTTCAATAAAAGATAGTGAATTGATAACAAATGAGTTTGAAGTTGTTGGATTTGTTCAAACACCACTTTATTATGAACGCATTAATCGAGGCCTCGACCATTCTGTTTTTGGGTTAATTCAAGAAGATCAAATACAAGCCAGTTACTATAGTGAAGTTTTCTATTGGATACGTAATAATAGAAAGAGAGCTTATGAACCAGCTTATCAATCAAGGCTCGATCAACTAAAAATTAAATTAGAAGATTTGTTAGCTAATCGTCCAAAACAGCGTTTGGAAGCCAGTAAAAAGGATATTCAAGCTAAATATGATGAGGTTAGTTCAGATTTAGAAGAAGCTAATAATGACTTTGAGGCGGCAAATAAAAAAATCTCCGAAGTCGAAAAGACACTGATAGATTCTGAACAAGACCTTCAAGAAGCTAAGATAGAATTTAGTCAAATTGAAGAAAACTTATTGCGGCAGTCTCTAGAAGGCAATATAGACTCTAATAATCCTCAAGCTTTAGGAAAGCCTGAAGAACAAGCAGAGTTGTTGGAAGGTCAAGAACAAAGCTTAATGGCTAGTAATGAGTTGTTTTTCGGAGAAAATCAACTGAGTCGCTCAAAAAAAGCTGTAGCAGATAGTATTGCTGAGAATAATCTAGAATTAAGAGAAGGACAATTAGCACTTGAGGAACTTAAAGAATTAGAAGCAGATTTAAAAGAACCGACTTATCATGTGTTGACACGTCAAGACGATGCAGCTTATAAATCTCTGAAAGAAAATGCGGAAAAATTGAATGTTATTTCTAATTTGTTTCCAGTTTTCTTTTTTGCTATTGCCGTTTTAGTTGTTTTCACAACTGTTAAGCGCATGTCAAGTGAACAAAGAAACTATATGGGAACCATGCAACAAATGGGATACCATCGCTGGCAAGTAATCTTAAAATTTGTGGTGTATGCTGGGTTAGCAGGAGTGATTGGAATAGTCTTAGGAATATCTTTGGGCTATCGTATCTTTCCACCAATTATTCTACAAGCATATAATTCCATGTTTTATTTGGCTAACCCATTGATTCCTCGCTCTTTATATTGGAATATGATTGTCGGTGCTATTGCTTTAGCTTGTACACTGATACCAGCAATATATACACCTTATGTATTGTTAAAGCAAGCTCCTGCACAACTTTTAAGACCTGAACCCCCTAAACAAGGTAAACAAATTTTACTTGAAAATTGGACTGAGTTTTGGAAACGCTTATCTTTTAATCGTAAAATGACTTTGAGAAACCTTTTCAGATATAAAGGAAGAAATCTCATGACTTTCATTGGTGTAGCAGGCTGTTCAATGTTAATTCTCACTGGTTTTGGAATTAGTGATACTATTTCAGGTTTGCTTTCTAATCAATTTGAGCAATTACAACGCTATGATGCTACCCTGGTCTTGAATGAAGATTTAGGCCAATATCAAACTCAAAAACTGCAAGATGAATTAGCAGATTACGAAGGCATTGAAGCGTATTATCCAATCCGTTCAGAATCCTTAGAATTAGAAAATGATGTTGAAAAAGAAAATGTCAATTTAATAGTTCCGCTAGGTGATGTTCAATCATTTAAAGACTTTGTATTTGTAAGACAAGGTGGAGATGATAAAGTGGCTGAACCAGTTGATTTAGATGAAGCAGGACCTCTTTATACAGAACGATTAGCTGAGTTATTCAACTTAAAACCCAACTCTAAAGCTATCTTTAAAATGGACGATGAAAATTATACGATTCCTTTAAAGGGAGCAGCAGAAAACTATGTCAATCATTATCTCTATATGGGAGAAAATGACTACAATCAGGTGTTTGAAAAGCCCGCTCAAATTAATGCTTTTTTACTGAAATATGAAGCTAATGCCAAAGTGACTCGTATAGAAGACCAGTTACAAGATAATGAGGATGTTCAAGCTATCGTTAATATAACTAATATAGAAGAAGTAGTTAGCAAGACGATGGATAGTTTATACGTCATTACAATTGTTTTAATCGTTTCAGCGGCAGCCTTAGCTTTTGTGGTCTTGTATAACTTGACCAATATTAATATAGAAGAGAGAAATCGTGAACTGGCCACTATCAAAGTTTTAGGTTTTTATGCAAGAGAAGTGAGTTTGTATGTCTATGAGGAAATCTTTATAATCACAGTATTAGGTTCTTCTTTTGGCCTGATAGCTGGACGTGTGCTTACACATATTATTATGAAACAGATGCAAATGAATTCAATGCTCTTTTATCCTAGGGCAACCCTAGCATCCTTTTTAATATCCTTTATTCTTACATTTATTTTCTCAAGTTCTGTTATGCTGATCATGCACCAAAAAATAAAACGTATTAATATGGTAGAAGCTCTCAAGGGACTTGATTAATCAGTCCCGTATTGTTAAGCCCTTTAAGAATATGCTACAATGGTTTAAGTTAAGAACCAATTATAGAGCGACTATCTAAGAGGAGGCAATCAAATGAAGTGTCCAAATTGTGGACGGAAAGTCCGTAGTAAGACCCAATGTGCGTACTGCGGTTATAGATTTAATCAAGCAGATAAAAAAGAACAGAGTTTATTGAAAAAGAGAAAACCTAATGATGAAATATCAGTTGAAAAAGATATCCGTGGTCTAAATGAAGTAGCTGATAATGAAAAACATTCTCAAGCTATCAAAGACAATAGACAGCACGTTCCTGTTAGGCGATCTCTTGAAAAAGAATTAGCAGAAGCAGAAAAAGAAGCCAAATTAGCTTATGAACGTTCACTTCAATCAAATTCAAAAGGCAATGAATCGGAAGAGGATTCAGAAGAAGCTTTTAAGAAAAGGGCAGACGAAATTTTATCTTATCCGTACACTGGCTCATTATTTTCTGATGAATCCACCGATAATGCTGAAGATTATATTGTCCCTAGAACTAAAAAGACTAGTTTTGGTAAAACGCTTTGGACTATTGTCAAATGGTTAATTTTATTGGCAGCCTTTTTTTTAATGTTTGTTTACGGACCTCAATTGGTAGGCATGGTTAAGAGTTATTTGGACCCAATAATAAATCAAAATAGTGAACAACCTGTCCAAGAAACTGAGACTTCTCAACTTCCAAAGGATACTGAAAAAACAATGAATGTTACTTCAGATAATTCTTCTTCTGAAGTAAAATCAGAAGAAGAAAATCAAACAACCACTGTAGAAGATACTGTTTTTGAAATAGAAAAATCAAAGGTAGATGTGGATGCTTATCCGATGATTACAGTTAATCTCGATTTTGCCAACTCTCTTTCTGATGTAGATCAAGAAACATTTAACTTTAAAGTGAAATATAATGAGACTGAAGCAGAATTGAAGGATGAGTTTTCTCTTTTTAAAGAAGGCAAGAAACTTAGATTATCCTTTAATGATCCCGCTTTATCAGTGATTGGTGAAGATACAAGTCAACAAGAGCTTTTAATAAGTGCAGAGAATTTTTCAGAACGCATCGCTTATGAAGTACCAAATAAGCAAGATCAAGCAGAAAGAATTGATCAGTTTAATCAAATAGTTACCAATTACTTTTCTAATCAGGAAACAGTAGCTTTACAAATTCAACAGCTAGGAGATAAAGCACCCTTTGTTTATGAAAACCAAACAATGGAGGCTGATCGTCTAATCGCTTGGTTTATTTTACAACGTACCTATGAATTGCTAGCAGAAGAAACAATTACTCTTGACCAAGAAATCCCTGTTAAAACACAATTAATTGCTTCTGGGGATACAGGACAAGTGGCAAGTCAAGCTAGAGATTCCTATACAGTCCAAGAGTTGATTGATTTAACTATTCAATCAGGAGATGCCTCTGCCATGAATCATCTCGTTCAGCTTGCTGAGGGTGTCAACCGCTTTAACTACTGGTTAAAAGAGTCTGGATATTTTGCTACTCGTATGAACGCTCCATTAGCTATTGAAGAAGATAGTTACATAACGGGTGCAGTCACTGATGTAACGGACTTAGCTAATTTACTTGTCAAATTAGCTAAAAACGAATTGATTGATGGAGAATATGACGACTTGCTGAAAGAATCAGTCAATCTCTCACCATTCACAGATAAATTTCCCAATTATAATGCTAATGTGACTCAACGTTACGAATTATTAACTACCGAAGAAAACCCACAACTTCAACATATTGCCGGGATTGCTCAAGCAGCAGGAGAAGACTATATTTTTGTAGTTCTTACAAAAAAATTCACTGAACCTTATGAAATGAATGGTAAGATAAGCCAAACAATTAATGATATACTCATACAATATTTAGCGAACCAAGAAGGTGCTGAGATCTTAGAAAATGAAACTACTCTTGAGGTGACGCAAGAACCAGTTCAGACTACTCAAGCAGTAGTAACCCCACCTGTTACATCGGTTGAAACAGGTGTAGAGCCGACAGATAATTTATATAATGGCAAGCAAACAGAAAACTATTACTGGTTTGGCGATGAATACCGTAGAGGCACCTGGTATCAAGATGAAAATGGTGCTTGGTATTATTATTAAAAGGTTTATTCAAATGATTAGTTTTGAGATAGAAAGACTTCAATTTAAGAAGTCTTTCTATTTTTAAGAGCTTTTCCACTTCTCACATCACTTTTTAGGTGTATAATAGAGAAAAAGGGAGGAATTTCAATGAGTCCTACACTGATACAAATCGTTATTCATGCTATTAAAGAGAAATTTCAAACTGAAAAAGCTTTTTATGCGGAAAAGTTAGGCATTAGTCCTCAATCTTGGGACCGATGGAAAAAAGGAGAACAAGGTTTAAAATTTGAAAATATCCAAATAATATCGACTTTATTTACTGACTATGAATGGATGCTTGTTCAAAAAGTTGTGCGAAATGCTGAAATAATTCCAGAGGTTTCAGCTAATCCTGTTGGAGAATACCTCTATCTTAAATATCAAATCGCCAAGACTTGGGTTAACCATGGTATGGTACGCTTAGAATGGCATCAGAGTGAAAGCTCAGAAAACCAACAGAACACAATGATCTTGCAATTAATTGCAGATTATCAATTTTGGGGATACAACGATATAATAGAAATTCGTCTACCTGGAGTTTTGAGACAACAATTAGAAACTGATGAGGTAAAACTCTTACAATGGTTTGATGACCAAAGTGATAAAGTAAGAGACACTGTCGAAGAATAAAAATAGAGTGGTGAAGCTATTTGGTGCAAAGAAAACGCAAAAAAGCTCATAGACCCAGAAAAAAAACTTTGAAAAATAATAAGAAACTTAAACAATTCAAAAAATGGCAGGAAGCTTTCTTTAAACGATTAGGATGTTTAAGCTTCTTTATGATTATCTTTATTAGTTTACTTTTTGTGTTGTTATTTCGTTGGATGTCACAACCGGCTCCTAATTTTTATCAAAATGAGCTTTATCAATCAGATCACTTGCTCAAAGAACAATTTATTGCAGATTTGGTCCCAACTGCCCAAGCTTTACAAAGAGAGTTTGGTGTCTATGCTTCTGTGTCTTTAGCTCAAGCTGTTTTAGAATCGGACTTTGGTAGAAGTCAATTAGCTAGCCAGCATAATAATCTATATGGTGTAAAAACAAGTGCTGACGATCCTAATTCTGCACTCTATCCAACAATGGAGTTTTTTGATGGCGAGTGGGTTGAGATTAAGGATTATTTTAAGGTGTATCCTTCTAGACAAGCATCAATGCGTGAGCACGCTCTTTTAATGATTAATGGAACTTCTTGGGATCCTAATCAATATCAAGCTGTATTACAAGCCAAGGATTTCCAATCACAAGCTCAGGCATTACAAGATTCGGGTTATGCAACCGATCCAAATTACGGAGAAAAATTAATAAATATGATTGAAGAGTGGCAATTGGATCAATATGATCAACCATAAAAAGAATAATATGATGGGAGGGATAAAATGGTTCGAAGACATCAACCAGGAAGTATGATTGGTATTATTGGAGACTCACTTACAACCGCTTTACTGGCCCAAGAGGCCGGAAGATTGGGGTATCGTGTAGCAAGCATGGTGAGTCATGATGAAAACCCGGTCAAACAATTTTCTTATTGGCAAATAGTCGATGCTAACTATCAAGACGAGAGTTTAATCGAATTTGCAAGCTTAGTGGATATGATATATATTGAACCAGGTATTTTATCAAACCGACATTATAAATTATTGGAAGAATATACTGACTTGGCTTTATCAGAAGATTTAGTTGCAATTACAACAGACCGTTTAATTGAAAAAGTTTATTTAGACTCTACTAAAAGTTTAGTAGCTCCTTTTTCAATGGTGACTTCCATTGAAGATATTAAAGAAGCGATAGAATATATAGGTTATCCTTGTGTTCTTAAGTCAGGACAACGACATTTGAATCAAGCCAAGGACCACATTCTTCTATTCAATGAGGATGATTTACCTTTAGCAGAGAAGAAAGTTGAGCAAGCAACATGTATACTTGAGGCTTGGATTCCAGTTGAGAAGAGAGTTTCTTTGACTGTTGTCAGAAATGAGCGAGGAGAATTATTGATTTATCCTCCCTTTGAATTAGTAGATAAAGGGTTAATTATTGGTACACAAGTAAGGTATCCTGCGCGTATTGTTGATGAGGTTTCTAATGAAATCAACCGATTAGGCCGATTAATTGCTGAGTCACTTACATTGATTGGGGCTTTGACATTAGAATTCTTTATTACATCTTCTGGTGTTATTTACATCAATCAAGCTTCGATTGGCTTATCGCAAGCGGCAACTTTTACAATCGGCTCGATGTCCATATCGCAATTCGAAGCGTGTATGCGAGCACTGTCAGGCTTGCCTTTGCCTACTTTAAAAGTAAAATCAGCAGCAGCTATAGCGATTCCTTTAGAATATTTAAATATAGAAAATGTCATGACACAATATATGTCTCGCACAGATTGGGGTTTTGCTTTAGTAAATTTTCCTGGACAATTACACAATCATTTGGAAGGACAGGTAATCATAACGGGAGATAGTTTAATATCGTGTGATCGGCAAATTGAAATGACCGGATTATATAAAATTCAATAGAATTAAGAAGCTGAAGGGATAGCCTTGGCTTCTTTTTATTTTATGAGGAGTTGAGAGAAGGCTATAAAGGACATAGGAGATTGTTCTTATTTTTGATATAATATCAAATATTGGAAGCGTTGGTGAAATGGAGTGATAATATGAATTTATTAGAAAGTATAGGTCGATTAAATAATAAGCAAAAGGAGGCTGTATTGACTACCCAGGGACCGCTGTTAATAGCCG
The DNA here is from genome assembly GCF_050409545.1 of Facklamia sp. P12932. NCBI lineage: Bacteria > Bacillati > Bacillota > Bacilli > Lactobacillales > Aerococcaceae > Facklamia > Facklamia sp. P12932. The sequence goes on from NZ_JBNUPG010000022.1 coordinate 11,156, forward strand.
CTGGGGCAGGTTCAGGAAAAACACGGGTTCTTACTCACCGAATCGCTTATCTTGTTGAAGAAGAAAGAGTAAATCCTTGGAATATATTGGCTATTACTTTTACAAATAAAGCCGCAAATGAAATGAAAGAGCGGATTAAAAACTTAGTTGGCCCAGATGCAGACTCTATATGGGTCTCAACATTTCATGCAATGTGTGTGAGGATACTTAGAAGAGAGGGCGAAAAAATCGGTTATCAACGAAATTTCTCAATCGTAGACCCATCTGAACAACTAACTTTGATGCGTCAAGTGTTAAAAGAATTAAATTTAGATAGCAAACAATTTAAAGATAAGAATCTTCTATGGCAAATTGAACAAGCAAAAAATGAAGGTAAAAGCCCAGCACATTATTTACAAACTGCCGGTAATTTTGTTGAAGAAATTTATGCAAAAGTCTATCAACTTTATCAGACAAAATTAAAACAAGCCAACGCCATGGATTTTAATGATTTGATTCTTAATACTGTTAAATTATTAGAAGAATATGATGATGTCCGTCACTTTTATCAGCATAAGTTTCAATATATTCATGTTGATGAGTACCAAGATACCAATAATACTCAGTATCAACTCATTCGATTATTAACAGGAATTCTTAATAACATTTGTGTAGTAGGAGATGCTGATCAATCTATTTATGGCTGGCGCGGCGCAAATATGGAAAACATTTTAAACTTTGAATCTGACTTTCCTCAAGCTAAAACGATTCTATTAGAACAAAACTACCGTTCCAGTCAAAATATTTTAGCTGCAGCTAATAGTGTGATTAAAAATAATCGAAATCGTAAAGTTAAGAAATTATGGTCTAATAAGGACAAAGGAAGCAAGATTAAGTTTTATCATTCAGACAACGACTCAGAGGAGGCGCTTTTTGTTATTCAAGAAATTATTGAGCTTAAAGATCGTTTTAATTTAAAAAATGATGATTTTGCTATTCTTTATCGAACTCAAGCTCAGTCACGCTCTTTAGAGGACCAGCTGTTAAAAGCCAATTTACCTTATAAAATTATTGGGGGCTTGAAGTTTTATGCTCGTAAAGAAATCCAAGACACCTTGGCTTATTTAAGGTTAATTAATAACCCCGCTGACAACCTTAGCTTTAATCGAATTGTGAATGTTCCTAAACGTGGAATTGGAAATACCACTATCGAGCGGTTATCAAATTTTGCTGCTCAGATTCAGTTACCCTGGTTCATGGCGATCGATTATTTAGATCAGTCTCAACTATCTAAAGCAGTACAAAAGAAATTACAAACGTTTGCTCAAATGGTTAAAAATCTTCAAGAACAAGCAAAATATCTCTCTATGAGTGAACTAGTAGAGCAAGTGTGGCAGCTTTCAAACTATACTCAGGCTTTAATTGAAGAAGGCACTCTTGAAAGTCGAGCTCGCTTAGAAAACTTAGAAGAATTTGCTTCAGTAACTAAACTTTTTGACCAAGAGGATCATAGTTTACTGTTAGAAAAAGATCCTGATTTTCAAAATCAAGATCAAAGCACTATCGAATCGCAAGCAATTTTAGAAATATCAGGTTCAAATGTTGCTTTGGATCTATTTGAGTCAGCAGTGGAAAGTGAGGACGATACTAATCAATCAACAGCTTTATTGACTCAATTCCTTACAGAATTGTCTTTGGTTAGTGATAACCAAGAAGAGGATGAACAAATGGGTATCACTTTGATGACTCTACATGCAGCCAAGGGCTTAGAATTTCCGGTTGTCTTTATTGTTGGAATGGAAGAAGGGATTTTCCCATCCTATCGTTCTTTTGATAATGAAGAAGATTTAGAGGAAGAAAGAAGATTAGCCTATGTAGGAATGACACGCGCTGAGGAAATATTATATTTAACAGCAGCATCCAATCGTCTACTATACGGACGTTATCAGCAAAATTTAGTTAGTCGATTTATAGATGAGATTGAACAAGATTTACTTGAGCATATTGGACTTCCAGGAAGAGTCAAAAGATTTACTGCAAATAATCGAGGAAAAAACCAAGCCAATAGAGTTAAGTTAAGTCCCCCTTCGGCTCCCGTTAAGAAGAAGCGAGCTTTCCAAGCAACTTCAAATGTCAAAGGTCTAGAAATGATTAACTGGCAAGTGGGAGACAAAGTGGACCACAAAGCTTGGGGTCAAGGGACAATTGTAAAAGTTGACAAGTCAGCTAGCGACCAAATTTTAAAAGTAGCTTTTCCAGAGCAAGGAATTAAACAGTTAATGGCAGCATTTGCTCCAATTACTAAGTTATCAGATTAGGAGGCTCCTGATGTCTAATCAGCAGAAAGAAAGACAACGTTTAGATGCTTTAAAAGAAAAATTAAATAATTATGCTTACTCTTACTATGTATTGGATCAGTCATTAATTACGGATGCAGAGTATGATGAGCTGTATCAAGAATTGCTCATGATTGAAGCTAAGTATCCGGAGTGGGTCACTTTGGACTCACCTAGTCAGAGAGTGGGTGACCAGCTGTTAGAAGGTTTTCAAAAGGTTAAACATGCTCAAACCATGTACTCTTTAAGTAATGCTTTTAATGAAGCAGACATACACGCTTTTATTAAAAAGGTAGAAGAAGTGGTTGGGTCTCAGCATTCTTTTATCTGTGAGTGTAAAATCGATGGTCTTGCCATTGCCTTAACTTATGAAGATGGTTTGTTTGTTCGAGGAGCTACACGAGGTAATGGTCAAACGGGAGAAGATATTACTCAAAACCTACGAACAATCCATTCCTTACCATTACGACTGAGAAAGCCCATTTCAGGTGAATTTCGAGGAGAAGCTTATATGCCTAAAGAGGTCTTTTTAAAATTAAATGAACAAAGAGATGAGGCAGGGGAAAGTCCCTTGGCTAATCCTCGCAATGCGGCAGCTGGTGCATTGCGACAGAAAGATCCCGCAAAGGCAGCAAAGAGGCAACTAAACATATTTATGTATAATTGCTCTAGTCAATCGGATATAGAGGCAACTTCTCAAGGAGAACTCCTAGAAGAGATGGAAGCTGTTGGCTTAAGAACGAACTCTTTTAGAAAAGAATGTCATAATTTTAATGAAGTATGGGAGTTTATCCAAACGGTTGGCCAAAAAAGGCACCAATTACCCTATGAGATTGATGGAGTGGTTATTAAAGTCAATGCTTTTGAATATCAAGAAAAATTGGGGCATACTATTAAAGCGCCCCGTTGGGCAATTGCCTATAAGTTTCCAGCAGAAGTTGCTCAAACAACTTTACTTAATGTAGATTGGACAGTGGGTAGAACTGGAGTAGTTACCCCTACCGCTATTATGGAGGCTGTTCAATTGGCAGGAACTACTGTTCAAAGAGCAAGTCTTCATAATGTAGATCTTATTGAAAAACTTGATTTACATATAGGTGATCAAGTCGTTATCCATAAGGCAGGAGATATTATTCCCGAAATATTAGAGGTTGATCTAACTAAAAGAAAGCGAGATGATCGACCGGTAGCTATTCCTACCGAATGTCCACAATGTCATGAAGAGCTAGTGAAAATTAAAGATGAAGTGGCTTTAAGATGTGTTAATCCTAACTGTCCCGCCCAAAGGTTGGCTCAGATTACTCATTTTGTTTCCCGATTAGCCATGAATATTGATGGTCTGGGTGAAAAAATTATTGAGCAATTATTGGACCATCATTTGATTGAAAATCCGGCTGATCTTTATTATCTCAAGCAAGAAGACCTTTTAAAACTTGATAAGATTAAAGAAAAGTCAGCTAACAACTTGATCCAAGCGATTAATGAGTCTAAGGATAGGGGATTAGATCGATTACTATTTGCTTTGGGAATTCGTCATGTCGGTGCAAAAGCTGCTCGCCTAATTGCCGAAGAATTTGGTACAATAGAAACAGTGATGATTGCCGAGGCAGAACAAGTCGGTCAAATTGAGGGCATAGGTGAAATCATCTCTCAATCACTGGTTCATTATTTCCAACAAGAGTCTTCATTAAAATTGATTGATCGTTTAAAAAAAATAGGTGTCAAAACCGATTTTCAAACAACCGTGATTGGCACTCAACAGACCAATGAATTTAAAGGAAAGACTATTGTTCTAACTGGTAGTATGAATGCTTATACTCGTAATGAAGCAAAGCAAATTTTACAAAATTTAGGAGCAAATGTAACCGGCTCAGTCTCAAAGAAAACAGATATATTGATTGCGGGGGCAGAAGCCGGCAGTAAATTAATAAAAGCTCGGGATTTAGGTGTTACAATCATAGATGAATCTACATTTATAGAAAAATTAGTAGAAAGTGGAATTAACGATGCAAAATAAATTGAAATGTATCACATTGCTAACCTGTCTTACTTTATTGTCAGGTTGCTTAAATAATTTAGAGGTAAAAAAAGAAGAAGCAGAACTGACACCTGAGAAGGTGATGGCCAGGTCAACTTCTAACCAATTAGCTAATGAAAATTATCGAGCTGTAATAACAGATGGTAAGTATCAACTCGGCCCCTCAGCTAGTGCAGACTACACATTATCTTCAACGGGCAATGCCTTTGCTTTCGAAGATGGTCTGTTACGTTTGTCACGAGAGGTGTTTCCTACCGATCAATACTTTTTACAAGAAGGCCAATTGATTGATGGTGATACATTGACTTCTTGGGTAGGCAGAGAAGCAGACAATAATCCAGCAGGCTTAAACCCTGCTATCCCTGTCGATAGTGGTGGTGCTAATCGTGAAACAACATCTTCTGACACTGATACTACTGTTGAGAATCAATCCCCTACTATTGAAGAAGCGACAGTAACTTCGGTTTTAGAAGATGGTCAAGAGGTTATGGTTGATGTAGAGGGTAATATCATTGATGAGAACGCCGGTAGGCCAGATCAGGTTGTCACTCAGGTTCAATCTACGCCTATTTACTTATCGCAAATTTTAGAAAAAAATATTATGGTTGAAACTGAAACAGGGTACAAGCTAGCAGGTATTGTTCTTGGCTTATCCATGAATTCGCGTTATGAGTACACCGACCCAGAGGGGGTTGTTTACGAAGAAGAAATCTCTATGGGAGAAATGCGTGAGCGCGGAAGAGCTTATGCTAATATAATTGTGGGTCGTTTAAGAGCAACCGAAGAATTGAGATCTATTCCTATTCTAGTGGGTATATACCGACAGGCACCTTCTGATGAAATTGTAGGGGGTAGTTTTGTCTTGGATGGTATTTCACGTGAGGGAAATGCGGTTTCTGATTGGAAAGAGCTTAATGAATACCGAGTTGCTCTACCTATGACTGATTCAGGTGTCGAAGCAGAAAAATACGCTTATTTTGATAGTTTTTCTAAAGGCATTCGTGAGTTTTTCCCCAATCTGAATGGTATTTCCGGTCAAGTATTATATGCAGACGATCAGTTGAAAACATTAGATATTGAAATAGTCACACAGTTTTATCAAACAACAGAAATTACTGCTTTAAGTCAGCATGTGCTGGACACTGCGCAGAAAACATTACCTGAGAACATAGCAATTGAGATTAAAATTGTTTCTAATGCGGATACAGAAGCTTATATAGGTAGAAATGCAGGAGAAACGGAGTATCAATCACATATATTTAGACAATAAGAAGAGGGGGAAAAGAATGATTACACGCGAGGAAATTAAGCATGTTGCAAAATTAGCCAAATTAAGTTTTAGTGAGGAAGAACTGGACCAATTTGCTCCAAATATCCAAGAGATTGTTGAAATGGTTGAGCATTTACAAGAGGTGAACACGGAAGGTGTCGAGCCGACTTATCATGGTAACCAGTTGAAGAATGTTTATCGTGAAGATATCGCAGTCCCTAATCCGTCTTATCGAGCCTTATTGGATAATGCCCCAACAGTAAATGAAGGCTATATTCAAGTACCAGTGATTATCGAAGATGAAAAAGGAGATTAAGATGAAAAAATTCCCAACAACCATTACTGAGATGAAAAAAGGGCTAGAATCAGGAACATTTACAGCTGTCGAATTGCTTGAACATACCTACCGGCAAATTGAGACTTTGGAGAGTGCTGTTCAATCCTTTTTAAATTATGAAGATTTTAAAGAGCCGGCTTTTGAAGTGGCTAAAGCTGCAGATGAAGAAGGCTATTCGAATAATGATTCAAAATTATTAAAAGGCATTCCTATAGCAATCAAAGATAATATTTTAACAGCTGATTTTAAAACAACTGCAGCCAGTAAAATGCTTGAAGATTTTGTGCCAACTTATGATGCCTTTGTTATAAAACAATTAAAAAAGGCAGGAGCCATTATAGTGGGTAAGGTTAACCTAGATGAGTTCGCTATGGGAGGATCTACTGAAAATTCCTATTTTAAAACAAGTAAAAATCCTTGGGATCTTGAAAGAGTACCAGGAGGCTCTTCGGGGGGGTCGTCAGCAGCCGTAAGTGCTAGACAGGTGCCAGCAGCTTTAGGAACCGATACCGGTGGTTCGATTCGTCAACCTGCCTCTTATACAGGTATTGTTGGAATGAAGCCAACTTATGGTCGTGTTTCTCGTCATGGAGTGATCGCTTTTGCTTCTAGTCTTGATCAAGTCGGACCGATGACTTTAACAGTTGAAGATAACGCTTTACTTTTACAAGTGATTGCGGGGCATGATCCAAATGATGCGACCAGTTTAGCCGACGAAAAATTAGATTTTAGCAGTTTGATTGGTCAATCCATTGAAGGCAAGCGAATTGCTTTTCCTAAAGAATATCAATCAGAGGTCATTGATGCGGATGTTCGTCAAGCAATGGAAAAAGCAGCTGATTATTTTACAAGTAAAGGAGCAATCGTTGAAGAAGTTTCTCTTCCTCACTCTGAGTACGGGATTAATGTTTATTACATACTAGCTTCTGCGGAAGCTTCATCTAATTTACAGCGTTATGACGGTATTCGCTACGGTTATCGTTCAAAAGCAGCTGAAAATTTAGAAGAAATCTACTTAAAATCTCGCTCTGAAGGCTTTGGTCCTGAAGTCAAGCGACGATTAATGGTAGGGACTTATTCTTTAAGCTCAGGCGCCTATGATAAATTCTTCAAGAAGGCAGCGCAAGTGCGCTCATTAATTATTCAAGACTTTAAAGAAGTATTTGATCAATTCGATCTTATTATGGGACCGGTCACTAATTCGACAGCTTACAAAATTGGTGAACGCATTTCAGATCCGCTCAAAATGTATGTGGCAGATTTGTTGACAATCCCGGTTAATTTGGCTGGAATACCCAGCCTATCTGTACCTGCCGGCTTTGATAGCAAGGGCTTGCCTATTGGAATGGCACTCACAGGCCCAGTGGATAGCGAAGCCTTACTTTACCAAATGGCTTATGATTTTGAGCAAGGTCACGACTTTGTTAAGCAAGCACCTAAACTATAGGAGGATCTAGATGAATTTTGAAACAGTAATCGGACTTGAAGTCCATGTGGAATTAAAAACCCAATCTAAAATCTTTTCTTCCTCACCTGTTGGCTTCGGTGTGGATCCCAACGCCAATACCAATGAGAAAGATTGGGGCTATCCGGGAGCGTTACCGACTATGAATCGCCAAGCGATAGAATACGGAATGAAAGCTTCTCTAGCTTTAAATTGCCAGGTAGCTAAGCAGATGAAGTTTGATCGTAAAAATTATTTTTACCCGGATAATCCATCTGCCTACCAAATTTCTCAATTTGATCAACCGGTCGGGTCTAATGGATACCTGGATATTGAAGTAGAAGGAAAAAAAAGTCGGATACGTATTGAACGTGTTCATTTGGAAGAAGATGCAGGAAAAAACACACACGGAGTGGACGGCTATTCATATGTTGATTTAAATCGCCAAGGTACGCCATTAATTGAAATTGTTACCGAAGCAGATATTCGTTCCCCTAAAGAGGCCCACGCCTTTCTAGAAGCCTTACGGGAGAGAATAATGTATACAGGCGTTTCGGATGTGAAAATGGAAGAGGGCTCTTTACGCTGCGATGGTAATATTTCAATTCGACCTTTTGGCCAAGAAGCTTTCGGGACAAAAACTGAAATCAAGAACTTAAATTCCTTTAATTATGTTCGCAAAGGTTTAGAGTTTGAAGAAAAACGTCAGGAAAATATTTTAAGATCTGGTGGTATCATTTATCAAGAAACACGTCGTTATGACGAGAAAACAGGACAAACGATTCTAATGCGTACTAAAGAGGGGGCGGCAGATTACCGCTACTTCCCTGAACCAGATCTACCACCGGTAACTATTTCACAAGAATGGATTGATCAAGTCCAGCAAACGATGCCAGAAATGCCAGAAGTGCGTCGTAAAAAGTATGTTGAGAATTATCAGCTTCCGGAATACGATGCCATGGTCTTAACCCTTCAAAAGGAAATGTCAGATTTCTTTGAAGAAACTATTCAAGAAGGAGCAGATGCAAAGCAAGCTTCCAACTGGTTAATGGGAGAAGTATCTGCTTATCTAAATGCACAACAGCTTGAGCTTTCTCAAACAGGTTTAACTCCTAAGAATTTAGCAGAAATGATCCAACTAATTGATAAAGGAACAATTTCTTCCAAAATTGCCAAAAAACTCTTCAAAATATTAGCTCAAGAAGGGGGCAACGCTAAAGAAATTGTTGAAGCTCAAGGAATGGCTCAACTTTCAGATCCAGCCCAATTGAAACCTTTGATTGAAGATATTATTGAAAATAATCCACAATCCGTTGAAGACTATAAGAATGGAAAAGATCGAGCTGTTGGATTTTTTGTAGGACAAGTTATGAAAAAAACTAAAGGTCAAGCAAACCCCCAAGTCGTTAATGAGTTAATCCTTGAAAAATTGCAAACAATGTAGCTATAAGGAATCATAAACGAGACAAGTGAAAACCGACATTTGTGTCGTTTTTACTGGATTCAAACAATTATAAGAAAAGCCATTTATAAAAGAAGATAGGAAGTGTAAAAATGAAAAATATCATATCGTCATTATTAATGACAATCGTCGGAACATTCTTAGTCGCATTAGCTATCAACTTAGTATCTTTACCGAACGAGTTGGGAGATGGCGGAGTTACTGGTTTTACCCTCTTTCTTCACTATACTCTAAACTTTGATATTCCTAAGACCGCCTTCGTTTTAAACGTGATTATTCTGATTATTGGTTGGAAATTATTGAGTAAAATGACGATTGTTTATACGCTCTTATCAATTGCTGCACTTTCGTTTTTTTTAAAAGTCGTTCAGCCTACCCCTTTCATTCCAGATAACCAATTAGTTGCTCCTTTAGTATCAGGGGTAATTATGGGAACAGGATTGGGAATTGTCATTCGTGGCGGTGGATCAACCGGAGGTACAGATATTCTTGCTTTAATTTTGAATAAGTATGTTGGAATTAGCGTTTCAAATGCTTTACTAATATTTGATGGAGTGATTATTTCCTTATTATTTTTTGCGATTGGTCTAGAAAAAGGCGCTATTTCCATTGTTGGGATTCTCCTGTATAGCCGAATCTTAAACTTCTGGGTTACAGGTTACAATCCTAAAAATGCACTGTTTGTTATTTCAGAAAAACATGAAGAAATTGGTAATGAAATTATGGATAAAGTTAAGCGCGGGGTTACTATCTTCTCTGGTTATGGCTTCTACTCAAAGGCTCAACGACAAATATTATATGTGGTGGTTTCCAATCGTCAGCTAATGGCGGTTAAAAAGATTGTTCATAATATTGACCCTAAAGCATTTATTGCGGTTAACGATGTTCAACAAGTGGATGGTGAAGGCTTTACCTTCTTACGTGAACCTGAAGAAATGACTTTAGAGACTGACGAAAGTATTTTAAATACAAATGGCTAATATAATGCTTTCTATTTCTTAAGAATAATTATAAAAACCTTGCATGATTTGGCACTGCACCCCATAAATGGGACAGAATAAAGAACACCTCTGTTAGGCTGTTTGTTGTCGGTATTGAACCGGTGACACCTAGCCTAATATTTGTTGACCTCGCTTATGATTAACAGTTTTTTCTGTTTCTAAGTTGATTAAATGGGTGATTTT
>NZ_JBNUPG010000023.1:0-19269 GCF_050409545.1 Facklamia sp. P12932
ATTGTTTGCGTTTCTGAGTAACTGTCCCGCGTTTCACTTTTGTATGAATGGTCTGAGGTGAACGCCCAAGTAATCGGGCGATTGCTCGGTTTGAGCCATGTGGAGTCTGCTATTCTATGTCTGTGTTGTTACTACATAGATTAGCAGACTCACTGGCTCTTTTTCTAATTTATATGGCTAAGTTCATTTTACAATTCACCTTATATTTCAAATTTATATTTTGACATGAAAAACCCCTAAATCTATATTCAAATTTAGGGGTACACCTTATTCCTCGCCTATTTTATACCTTTTGCAACAGCCCTTAACAATCTACCAACTTACTATTAATATATGAATTTAGATACAGCTTACTAAATATTACATTCTCATTTTTCAAACTCTTGGATACTACTTTTCCTCAAATAGTCCTCTTTTATAAAGAAAATAGTTAACCGGTAAAATAAATAAAAGCATCAGTGGTAAAATAATACTCTGTTGTCTTAAAACAACACTTGAACTCAGCAATATACTTAAAATAAGCATGAAAGTAGCTGGAGCTATGGCTAATTTTGGTGTCCTCATTATCATAGGTACAGAAAATGCTCCTATCATTGCAAAGACCATATTATCATATCCCGGTTGCAATATCGGATTACTTAAGAATGATGAAAAGAAGCCTAGAAAAATCATAGCTAATGTCATTAGTACCAATCCTGTTAAAGACATTACACCTGTTACAATACTTGATATTATCTCATGTTCTTTACTATTTGGCTCTGCATTTAATTTATCCAAATTAGCCACAATCGGACCAAAACATACATTAATTCTTCCCGTAATGAATCCTATATAAGTTCCTGACGCACCAAGAATAGGAGCATATGAGAAAGGTTCGACTCCTCCAAGGACAATAAAAGCTGTTAAACTGGCCAAAGCTAAAGCTAAATCATCAAAATTAATGGATATTCCTGTAATCCATGCTGAGAATAAAGGAACTGATATTAAACCAGCCAGACTGATAAAAGTGGATATTCTTCCCACCTTGTGAATCCATCTCATATAATCAGAATTTGCAAAATATCCCTCATTCGTATCTGCCTTTTTGGCTTGACTTTTTTCTTCTGTCATAAACTCACTCCTAATATAATGTATTTAGACTAGAATAGTATTTCCTAAAACTATTGCAAACACAACTCCAGCTAATATACTTATTGGGTATGAAAAATCTTTCAGCACTCTTACTTTCTCATTCCTACCAATTAATTCTAAAATATAAACTAAAATAGCCGAAAAAATAGTAGTAGCCATTGCCAATCTATTTTCGAAATATAATACTCTAGGAACTAATAAAACAGTCATCATTGTCATCATTAATGATATTCCAATATATTGTTTAAAGCTTTTTTTCTTCTGTGCCGCAATTTGTAATTTACTATAATACGGCTTAAAAAATAATATATTGACAATTGGTCCCGAAGATATGCCTATAGACATTGCCAACATTATAGTTATCAAGTTTTTCAAGGATATATCCGAACTGTTTATACCTGAAATATTAAGGGCTTTAGAGGCAATATCAGCTGCTAAATATTCATAGCTCGCACTGCCTATGACTGATAATCTTAGCCAAGAGAAAAACCTTCCCAAAATAGGAGTCAACATAATTAAAAATATTATTGATGATAGTGTTGGTAGTATTGCCGAAAGAATAGAATTAATTACCATTTGTTTTAAATCATTCTTGCTTATCCCTACATTTTTAGCTTCTTTCCATGCTCTCCTTATAAAAACACATATATGACCCACAACAAGTAACATAGAGAATAAACATAGAAAAAAAAGCACTCTTCCATTAGAAAAATTTAAAAAAATATTGTTTCTCATATTTTAAACCTTCCTTTCAGACAATATCACTCTCTGAAACATTATAAAAGAACTCCTGCTACATATGGATAAATTGCTAGAGCGACCCAAAATAATTGAACCAGAGAGATGCACATCAATCTACTCTTTAATACCTCTTGTTCCTAATAAGAAAATTAATGAAATTATTCCAATCGCACCTAATGCTACTTTCGTAGACTTCACTCGTACAACATCATTAATTTCTTCCATCTTAACTTTATCTTCTCCCATTATATTATTAGCTTCTAAGAACTCATTATATTGCTGATCATTAACATACTGATGTTGCTCTTGTTCTGCAATTACTTGAACCGTCTCCGCAGATAGTTCTGATACTTTTTTATCAACAATGTTGTTGGTCATCATAGTTACTGAGAATAATAAAATAGTCCCTATTAATGCAGCACCAAAGGCCTGACCCACATTTCTAGAAGTTGCCTGTATCCCTCCTGATTGCTTTGCATCCCTTTCATTTACAGCATTCGCAACAACAACATTACATCTTGAACTTACTAACCCTTCGCCAGCTCCCATTATTAAAATTCCAATAGAAAACAATGAAATGTTTGTAGAACCGTCTCCTATCGCCAATAACAGCGGAACAATTGACAATGCCACTACTAAATAACCCAATCTTAATATGGTTTTAGATTTAATGTTCTGTGCGAATTTAGGAATAAAAAATGAAAATAAAAATAACGTAACACCAAAAGCCATTGTTAATAAACTAGTTTTGGTTGCATCAAATCCTTCCATAATCTGAACATAAGGTATAACTACGACATTGTAGGCACCCATAATTAAGAAAATAAATGCCGAACCATATAATCCATTTCTCACTTGTCTATTCTTAATAAACGACTGTGGTAATAATGCAAAACCATTTTTCTCTTCAATTTTTTTCTCCACAAATACTAATGCAATAAGAATTACAATTCCTAAAACCACTAAAGGCAATGCAGGAGATATTCCAAATATAGTGAAAGGTGGATCTGCTGGTGTAATTAAGCCCCATTTTGAAATTTTTGATAGACCAATTAAAAAAGTAAATAAACCTACTGCTGCCATTACTATCCCTTGAACATCAAGCTTTAGTTTAGTTTGTACCCGATCTGTATTCGGAATAAAATATGATCCCAAAAGAATAATAAAGAAATAAGCAGCCATTATGCCAAAAGTAAGCTTATAACCTACCTGATCCATAATAATACCTAACAACAAAGGAGCAATTGTAGCAATCCCAGAAGCAGCTCCAATAGAACCAAATGCTATAGCTCTATGCTTAGAAGATTTATAAATTTCAGGAATTAAACCTAAAACAGCTGGAATCATCAAACTGCCACCAAAACCAACCAACACTCTTCCTACCCAAATGAAAATGGTAATATTATTCGTTAATGCCAATGTTAATTCACCTATTGTCGCTAAAATAGCACCAACTCTAAATACATTCTTAAAACCAAAGGAGATACCTAACATTCCACTAGTAATCATAAATGAACCTGCTATCATAGGATACATCATATTTGCTAATTGTATTTCATTCATAGTGACACTAAATGTCTCAATAATTGATTTTGTTGCAATACTTAGAACCGCATTGTCTCCAGTTGTACCGATTTGTGTAATCATCAAAATAATCAATGGAAGCCAGTTAAATTTACTTTGTTGAGTTTCACTTTTTTTGTTCATAGCTATCTGCCTTTCATCAATCCATTAAAAAATGGTTTCTTTTGATTCTTTTTTTAAATCTAAATATTGTTGTTTTTCAACAAGTGGATAATGAACTACTTCATCTTTATCCAAATCAAAGTCTGCTAACTTCAACGTTTGAATCGTTCTATTGTCGTAAGTGTGTACAAATAGCTCTGCTTTTTCAATATCGTAGGCACTCGTATATTGAGTGTATTGCAGATCTGTTTCACCAGATACATACATTATCCCTTTTGGTGCATCAAAACTATTTAAAATATGAAAAATAAGTTCAACAGCCTTATCATTATTGACTTCAGATGAAAGGGCTTTCAAATAAAAAGCTCTGATGAATCTAGACTGAGGTGTGAAATCTCCTGGAAGTCCACGTAAACCAGATCCTAATCCTGGAGAAAAAACTTCAAATCCATTGTAGTCAAATCCCTCATCTTTAACCTGCTTGATGCCAGCATAATTTTGAAGATTTGTAAGATGCCAATCAAAAGTAGGAGCATTCGTAAAAATTCCTACCGGATTATCAATAATAACAAATTCTCCCTTTTTAGAAGGTTCTACAACTATAGAATCCCCTGTATTATCTTGAAAAACAAAATGTTGCGGAATACCTGCTATTCTATCAGCAAATGCAATAGCAACATCTTTGTTCGCATTTTTTCTAACCTCATCTACGGATGAATACATGCTCAATGCATAAGTTACAAATTCAGCTCCCGCTAAAGCCAAACGGCCCGTTTCTTCAACTTCATTTGCCTCACTATAATGGAAATAATTGGCAAAGTAGAATGTTCCTCCACAAAGTCCTTTTTCATTAACACCGTCTGCAATTATATAAGGAATTTGCTTCACTCCGACACCTAAAACTGCATACTTTGTTACAAATGAAGATAGCGCATCCTTAACTTCGTAGTTTCTAGGAACGACACAACCTGAATAATCTAGATCCATATTAAATTCTTGCGTTCTTCCCCAATACACATTGTTTTCTTTTGATGTAATCTTAACACCTGTACACATATTTTTTCCCCTTTCTAACACTCAATAATTATTATTTACTTTAGGAAAGCAATTCACTTTTCTATTATAGTATTCAATCTAATTCGGATAAGCGCTTATTTAAACAAATTACAGTTTATAGTGATTTAATAAGTATGAATTGACCCAATCTTTACACACTATAATTAGCAATAATGATATCCACCATTCGAATACAAGCAGCAATAAAATCAAAATTACCTCCATTTATTGCCCAGTTAAAACCTATGCCTTTCAAAACATGAAAAATATCTTGCGCAATTTCTCCTTGATTTCCATATAATAATTCATGCTCAATCGCATTATCGATACATTGAATAATAGCCTTATTGAACTTTCTACTATCATCATTCAAATATTCATAATTCGTTAAGAGTTCATTGACTAAAAATTTATTCGTAAAAATAGGTCCCATTTCAACAAAGCCTGAAATATTAGTCGCAATAATTCTTTTTATAGAATCTATTGGATTACTGGAATCAACATCATAGCTCCTCTTATCATGATTCATATAATAAACAAAAGTCTCATTATATAAGGCTTCCTTACTCAAAAAATAATGATAAAACAAACCAACACTAACACCAGCATCATTGCAAATATCTCTAATTTTTACCTTATGATAAGGTCTTTTAGAAAATAACTCAAAAGCACTATTAAACAGTTTTTGCTTTGATAACTCTGCCTGAATATCCCGATTCGACTTCGACTCTTCTAAATTTACTTCATCATATTTCATCAGACACTCTCCCTATAATTTTAAAACTACAATCCATTATCTTTTTTACTAAACCCCACCCATTAAATACAGTTCAATGAACTATGTTCAGTTTATCTTACAATCTTTTTTTTGTCAAGTTAATAATTCGTGTTTCTTTGAAAATTAAATTTATAACCAATGTGTTAAATTATTTCGTTAATATATTCATATTTTATTAGATATAACCATAATAAATAGGGCAAGTTTTATCCGTTCAATATTTAACAATATTAGGTGGAGAAAACATATCAAAATACTATGAGTAAAATTTAAAGAAGCAATTGATTAACTTATATAACCAAAATAATGATACTTATAGAAAACTATGTGAAGATCATAGATTATCTCCATCAACTATAAGACAATGGTGGTAAGGTATTATAAAGATCAATCCTTCAATACTAAGGAACAAATGACAGAGTTTGCAAAAATATTCGTTGAGCTAAGGAAAAGAAATCAGCAACTTGAAATAAAAATAATATTTTAAAGCTAGCCACACTAAAATAGGAAAAATAGACTTGATTTTAACCAATAAAATGAAATATAGAATTTATACTATGGGAAAATGTTTAAGGGGATTAAGAAAACTATTTTACTATCATTAAAAAGTCTAAGTCTCCCTATGAGGATTCTTAAATAGAATAAAATATTTCATAGAAGTAAGAATAACTACTGCACGAGAAGAATTAAAGTAGAGCTTAAAAATCTAGAGTATCAAATTTCTAAAAGAAGGATATTTAGGATAATGTATGAAAACAGCTTAGTATCTGACTAATACAGAATTTGTTTTGACTTTGAGTCATCTGTCCTATGTTAAGATAGTTAACAAATATAAATTTAAGAGTATATTAACTGTATTATATAACAGGAAAGTTATGTGTTGTTTTGCTGGTCTAACAAAGGTTCTGCGCTTATAGAAAAGGCACTTTTAGGATCTAAATATTCATAAAGTGATATGATATGCTTTTATTCTGATAGAGAAAAAGAATATCCTATTCTAAAACAGATACTATTTTATCCGATTTTAAAATAGAACATCTTATGGCTAAGAGAGGGAACCCTTATGATAAGGTTGTGAGCGAAGCTGTAAATTAAATTTTAAAGTAAGATTTGCATGTCAAAACAAATTTGAAAACTTAGTTGATCTAAAATTGTAATTGGCAAAATATATTTACTGTTTTGGCCTTCTAAGATTCCATAGATCTTTAGTTTATTTTTTACTTGAATTTCCAAGTCCACTGCAACTCAACAGAATGGAAAACCAAATAAGCATTTTCTATCCTAAATATTTGCGAGCTCTTAAACTAATTTCTTTCATCTTTGCTTCAACATCGTCATCTGATTAATCTATATCCTTTTTTGTGGAAGGATTCTCTTAGTAATCTTTTTATTATCTTGCTTATAGCTCTGTAGCAGGGATGATGTGATAAAAGGAAAGAAGACTCTGCTAAGTTTAATTCTTTAGTCATTTCACAATCTTTTGAAAAATCTTTTCCCCTGATCGACCTTATGCTTTCTAGTGGATTGTTTTTTTAATTATTCTGTCCTTACTTTTTCATTTTTAGAACTTTTCATTGTCACTTTTAACAAAGTAAGTAATGTCAAATCTTTTTTTGACAAATTTATTTCGAACTAGAATGTACTTTTAAAGATCTTCTAATCAGATAATTTAGGACAAACTTTTTCTCTACATTCTATTTGTAATGACGAATTGTCAACTCAAATAAAACACCTATAGTAAGAATCAAAAAAGTTCTTCTTTAGGTGTTTTATATTTTATACATTTCCTTGGTCTATTTTTCATTAGCTCTAAGTTATAGTGTAAACCATCTTTACTTACTTTTGACAAAACCATTTCTTTAGGATAAAACTCTCTTAAAAGCTCATTGCTGTTTTCATTTGTACCTTTTGCCATGCACACTAAGGATCATAGAAATATGTCTTACAGCCTAATTCCTCTTCTGTTTTCTCAAATTCTGAATATTCTTCGCCTCTGTCAAATGTTATTGTTTTTACAAGCTCTTTGGGGAAATCTTTTAGAGCATTAATGATTGCCGGTGTGACATTTTCCGACTTTCTATTTTCTATTAATATCGCTATGTAATATCTGGATCTTCTTTCTGTCAGTGTTACAAAACAATATTTGCTTTTTCTTTTATGATCTAATCTACCTGACTCTACTGTCTCCGTTTCCCAATGACCTAATTCTTGTCTTTTATATATTTCCTTAGATCTTTTGTTAATAACTCTTCCTTTATCATTAAATTTTCCTCTTTTTTCTGCCGGTCTTTTAAATTTCCCTTTCATCCTTAACTTTTTCATGCACGTTTTTAGCAGTTTTTTGGAATATGTCATTCTATATATTGTTGTTGAGGGGGTTTCTACAATTAATTCTGTCATCCTATTTGATATTTGCTCAGGAGACCAATGTTCATTTATCTTAATAGCTACATAATCAAGTACATCTTTTGGAAATTTACTTTTTCTATGACTCTCTTGTCATCTATCAAGATATTTTCCATTTGCCTTTATTGGAAAATATTTTGTTTATTTTGGTGGAATTTTATTCCATCAAAATTTTCTTTAGAAATATTAAAACGTTGATTAGCAGAAAAATCAATATCACTATTATGCATATTTTGAAGGTTTTGCAATATTCTTTGATAAGAACCTTTGCCGTTTCTTAATACTCTTTGAAAATCATGACTTTTTTCGTTACCATCAATTGTGATTTGAAAACTACTTACACTATAATCTAATACTAATTGCTTAAATATACGATCACCAAGAATATATCCATTTGTTGTTATACTTGCTGAATAAGTAATCTCTTCCTGTAATCACATAGACTTGCATTTTTTAGAAAGATTTTTAATTATTTTCAATCCTAGAAGAGGCTCACCACCAAACCAAGATACATGAAAACTCTGTATTTCATTATTATTAAAAAGTTCTTTAGTAAACTTTAAAATAGAATTTTCAGTCTCTTCAATCATCTTTATATTTTTAAATTTTTCAAAACAATATCTGCATCTAAAATTGCAATCACCATGCGTCGAAATTGTAAATTCTAACACTTTATTTTCGGTTTCTTTAACTCTATTTATTGTTTTTAGTATCTCCTTTTCTCCTATGTCTTCAACACTAACGTTTAAAGACATTTCTTTTATAGTTTTATCATTGTATATGGATTTTAGAAATTCCATATCCTCATCCGTTGGTTCTCTAAAATTTATTGTATCTCTCAACATTTAGTTCTCATCTCATTATGAAAATCATTTAGATGTCCCAAATTTCTAATATTCTTATTACACAACCAATAAAGTCCAACCAATATAATTAATCCAGCTGATGATATAATTATAGTTTGTACAGTATAGTATCTGCTTAATAAACCCGATGTTAAGGCTCCTAGAGGTGCAAGTGCTACAGAAACTCCTATCATAGAAGAAAGAGCTACCCCTAGTTCATTTTTTGGAACGATCATTTGAACAATCGTTTGAGAATAAATATTTAAAATTCCTATCAATGACCATCCCCCTAAAAATGTTAGAAAAGCCATTGTTTTTCCCTTTAGTGTAGACAAATCAAACATTGGCATTAACATCCATAGTAAGCCTGTAGTGAGTATAAAAATAATGTAAATTTTTCCTAAGCTTATCTTTTTTATAAAATCTTGGTTTGCAAGTATTGAGCCAATCATAACGCCAATCCCTGAAGCACTTAATAATATTCCATAGAAAGATTCATCTAGCGTAAACTCTGGCAAAGTCGCAAATATTGCAGTTCCAGCAAAGTTAATTAATATAATCCCCACTAAAATAGCCTTTAAATGCTGATTTTTCCAAATTTTCAGCCCATTTTTTAATTCTCGAAAATGTCCTTTTAGCGTAAACTTAGACTGATCATTAATTGCTCCTAATGTTTTAGATAAAAAAACAAATAGGATGGCATTAATAAAAAATGTAGCACTGTCAATATAGTAGGTTGCCATAAATCCGAAAACCGAAATAACAAAACCACTTAAAGCATTGAAAATTGCGTCACTTCCTTGGTAGGCAATCGAGAATAATGAATTTGCCTTGACCAAATTTTCCTGATTTACTATTTTAGGTAATATTGATAGTTGTCCTGGATAAACCAGTTGGTTTATCAAACTAACAAGAGTCATTATACCAAGCAAATAATAGACATTAAGGATATTATTTTTAAGTAAATAAACTATTATTAATAATAAAAACCCTTGTATAGTTTGGGTTATTACTAAAAACTTCTTCATATTTATCTTATCTAAAAGGGGTGACAGAATAACTTGTACAATAGCCGTTGATGAAGTTAGAAAAAGGGCTAGACCAGTATAATAACTAGATCCTGTCATTGAATAAACTAAAGACATTGTAGCTATAGTATATATACTATCCCCAAAATTTGTAATAAATCTTCCAATCAATAATAATAAAAAATCTTTATTTTTAAACATTATAATTCCTTCCTCTGTTGTAATTATATTTATCGAACGTATTTATTATTACGTTAAAATCATTTTTACAGTTTGCTTATTTTTTTACGGCCCGCTATCGAGCCGTAGTAAAATCATATCTTCAGTAAACTTAAGACTATTGTGTTTGTATTCTCTTGTTTTTCTGTGGAATACTTTTCTATTAATCCTTGATATTCTTTCAAAAAATCATCAAGTTTGTCTTTGTCAATTACAAATTCAATTGTGTCATCACTAAACAATTTTTGAAAAATATTTGGTGAAGGTACAAAAGCCCTTGCTGTAGGGTAGTAATATTTTTGCACTATTCCATTTACTAAATCAGTATCAACAACTTCAATAATACCTATTTTTTCTAATAAATTCAAATGATAATGAACCCTAGTTCTAGGTACTTTGAGGGTTTTTGCTAATTGTTGAGAATTTTTTTTCCCTGTTCCAAGAGCAGTTATTATATTTACTCTTAATGGATCGCTTAAAGCTTTTAATTGTTCTAAATCCGTGATGTAATGTATATCCTTAATAATTACCACCCCTTTATCAATTAATACAATTAAAACTTTTATTAAATATAATATAGCACAACAATTTTGAACGGTCAAGTTTATTTTGGTGTTTTTTTATTTTTTATTGTTTTTTGTTCTTTATTCTTCAAATAGTCCAGTATATTTATATTATATTTTTTTGTTGTTTTCTCTTTTTACGTGTTTTTGATACTTCACTTGATCTTTATTGCTTTTAAACTATATTCGTACAACTTTAGTCTCTTCCTTTAGCTTTAGCTTATCCTTCCTTTCCATATACTTCTCAACATCAAAAGCATTCTTCTGATCAAAATCCTCAAGTTGTCTATAATTCACATGTTTTGTAATGTCATACTTTTCAGATAGGAACGGTCTAACGCCTCTTAATTGTAGGATGCACTTGCTACCATCCATTACAGTTATCTCATCTTGGCTCATTAAGTCTTTGCCTGTCTTTTGATAGTTCAGTCCAAAACTCTTTTGTGTTGACCTGTTTTCTGAAGTGTTATAAAGATCGATGGTTTCTTTGACTAAACTTTCTGATAGTTCTTTTAGCGTGGTTTTCTCTTTACCACCTAAGAAAATCATCGAATCACAGTTGCCAATAATGGTATCGGCGTGATCCTTATAAATTGCTTTTAGTTGAGATTGAGCTTGTAGGATAATACTTGCTGAAATCTCCCTTGAACGAATGGTGTCAATCAGCTTTTCAAATTTTGGAATCAAACCGATATTGGCAAACTCGTCTAATAAGAATCTGACATGACCAGGAAGTCGTCCGCCATAAAAATCATCTGACTTATCACATAGTAGGTTAAATAGCTGAGAATACATCATGAATACGACAAAGTTAAAGGTGTCATCTGTATCAGAAATTATTACAAAAAGTGCTGTCTTCTTATCCCCTATCGTATCTAAAGCTAGGTCATCTTCTTTCATCAAGTCTCTTAACTCCTTGATATCAAAAGGAGCTAGTCTTGCTCCACAAGAAATTAGAATGAACTTAGCTTTTTCCAGCTGCAAGCTTATATTTCTTATGCTGCTTAATGTACAGCCCCCTATATCCAGACACGGAATTAGGGGGGCAATACAATCAAAAGCACTTTTTTATGTTTTCATATTAAATCATCTTAAAATGCAATAAAGCTTCCCTAATCGCTTCTTCTTTTTAAGATGGACAATTAGGATCAATAGGATTTTCTTTCTTCGAAACGTTATAATTTTTAGCGACTTCAAGTCCGTATTTCTTTTTTTACTTGCGATATATAAAGATTAGAAACCTTCATATCGTGTTTATTTAAAACATAGTTCTTGATTACTTCATAAGTAGCCTTATTCTCAGATGCTGTTACATCTAATTCACCCATATCTAGTTTCGCTTTTATATGTTTGTTGACATCTAGTTTGGATAAAAGAGTCTCCATCTCAACATGTGTCGGGGTTAAAGTATTGATGCATAATGATATGAGAACTATGATCTTTGACTGTAAAATTTTGTCTTATTTAATATTTTCAATAAAAATATTTCTCAATTCTTTAACTGTTAATTCTTGTCCATTTATTTTTTGATGTACCATGACATGACAATTAGCACACAGAGGAACCAAATCATCTTTAAAGTTTACTTTGTACTCGTTCCCAATAGAATGAATTGGAACAACATGATGAACTTGAATATAATCTTTACCTATTTCACCATATTTCTCATAAAAATCGAAACCACATACAGAACATTTACATCCATGGTACTCAATTGCTAATTTTCTGGCCATACTATTTCTTTCAAATTTATTTACGTATATTTTTGATGCTTTCCCCTCAAAATATTCTCTTTCAGTTAATTCGTAATCAAAAATGTTTTTCCCGACATGATATTTTTCCAGAAAATTTAATAAACTTCCAGTTATTCTACGTGGACCCTGAGGATTTCCTTTTAAACCATTAGCTTTGAGTATGTCCAGTGTAACTGGTTTATCATAAGTTCTAACTAATTCTAATTCCATATATCTTCCATAATTTTCATAATTTGTTCCATCTAACACAAATTCTTCATCATTAATTGTTGCACTGGGTAAGTTAACTTTTATTGCTATACATTTAAACACTATTCCTGATATTGGTTTTGAAACATAAATATAAACTATATCATCTTTTAAAATATTTTTGCTTTGTTTCCAGCTCACTCTACTCAGTTTATTAAATGCTCCAAATAGATCATGTTTATTTATATTACAGGGTATAAGCCAATCTCCCACATTACTCCTCCTATTAAGCATGAAAAATTAAAATAAAAACCTACTAAGTATACTAATTCCGACTAAATTGTCAGCTAACAAGCTGAGCGAAAATGATCCATACTTCCACATCAAAATTTGAATACAAATAATCTCTATTTTTAAACTAATAGTTGATAAGTTTTTTACTTGTCCTGACCCAAATATTATATCTCGTAAGGATTTATGGTGTAACCCCAATTCTCGCAATGTACTCCCTCTTGCAGATTCGGTTTGAAAAATACTGTATCTTTTTCTTTTTCATCTCATTTCTTTGGATTCCAGATACCTCATAAGCAGATATTACTTCGTTGTTTCCTCCGGCACCAACACTAATTATATATGATTTTTTTGAATTTTGATCGCTTACTCTCCAATTACCACACGTTCTAGATTTTAGATTTCAATCATCCTTTGTGCAGAAATCAGGATTTCTGCTACCATTTATATCCAATTTAAATGTATCTTTAATTTTAATTGCTAATATGAGCATATCTGATAGAATATTTTTAATCAATATTGGAATAAAAACAGAATTAAGGTTAGCTCATTTATAAGAAGTTCTCTGACTTATTGTTCTTTTAAAGTATTTGACATGTTTTTCTCCTTGTTATCGATATTTGAACGTACTCATGATTTACTTATTAATGCGATTGTCTCGAATTTAAGATATATTATATTTGTTTTTTCTAAACTATTTGCCTAAGAAAAATAGAAGTTACTTTCTTTTACTAGCTTATCAAACGATCTTATCACGGATTTTTCTTAGTATATATAAATAATATTCTTTACTTTTATCTTTAGTTAGATTAACCTGAACTCCATTCAAACCCCATAATGTAATTCCCTTTCATTATATTTAATTAAGACTTTTTGTTTAAAAGATTCAAGCAATGAGTGAATTTTTAATCAATCCTATTTTTTAATCATTACATTCGCTTAACAGTGCATAATTGATATCTACTAGTTAAATAAATCTTTTCATTTCAAGCTGTTTTCCGAATATTAAAGATAAATAATAATAGCCTTTCTATTTAGATCAATCCTTAGATAATCTATTTTAATCCCTAAAATTCTTTGATAATACAACTGATTTAGGTGTAAAAGAGGAGAGTTTTTAAATTTCTATCGTCATATTCGTGGATACATTAAATTGTCTTTTCTACATCATTCAATGATAAAATGAAGTAGAAAAGGTGTAAATGACGTCGAATGAACAATGAATTTGACACAACCGAAGATCATTCAATAGTAGAACTTTTATAAACAAAAAGTAAGTTAAAACCATCACTTGATACAATAGAATTTAATTAAGGAGATTATAATGATATATTCAACAATCGTTCTAGGTTGGTTAGGCATTTTACTGTTTTTACTCATTCTTCTTTCGTTTAAAAAGATGGCAAAGAATAATGAGTATGCTTTATTGCATTTAATGCAAGCCATCATGTATACCATGTGGCTCCCCTTACCCTTTGCCTTCTATCAATTGCTCGATTCAGATATTTTATTGGTAGGAAGTGTGTTTGGTTCAGTTTATTTAATTCTATTAGTTGTTGGAGTGGCTCTACAAACTGGTCATTTAGCATTTATATCAAAATACAATGAAGATAAAAAAATAAGCGATAGTCAAACAAACTATATGATGGCGACATTATCCCATCCCTATGAAGGTTTAGTAAATGTATTTAAATGTATCTGGGCTTTATTCTTGGGTATATTCTTTTTTCAGAATGGAGAAACAGTAATGGCAGGTTGGATGTTCTTATTTGGATTGTTCATCATTTATTATCTGATAATCATTCTAGAGGCCAGTTTAATAATAAGATTAAGCTTCTTTGAAAAAGTAAAACCAAATACAATTTTTGTAAATATTGAACCCTTCTTATTCTTTTTGACTTTGATGATTTATATCACATTTAATTTTTAAGCCTTATTTATAATTGTAAATATTTTTCGAATGATCGTGATTTCTAAAGGATAAATGACAATTAAAGAAGGCTCTATGTCAAATAGGGTTGATGGAAGAAAAACTCTTCCTTCAATCCTATTTATTATAGAACCTGAATAGCACAAAAGAGAAGACGACATTCGTCTCCTCTCGTGCTTAATTATAAGCCAACCCAATACAACTGACAAAGAACCAGTTACAATCAAACGCTATTCAAAGATTTTTTTAGATTGCCTAATTTCACACCCCGCATATTCCAACTGACTGAAATTAAAGTGATCAGTAGGATAAGTAAAGTGATAAGTCGTATCACTTGAGGTGTAAACATCACACTCAAACCTGAAAAATAGGGTATTCGCCGCAGATAAAAATTATAAATGAGTCTATCTAAACCGTAAGCTAACCCTAGACAGGTAAGAAAGACGATAAGATTTTCACATAAAATCAGCCAAGCAAGTTGACCTCTGCTATACCCTAAGCTATACAAAACAGCAAGTTCCCGATTTCTTTTTCTAAAATAACCTTTGTTCAAAAAAGTTATTACCAAGCCTAAAGTGAGTGAGATAATACATGCAATGCTCAGCATTTTTCTACTCTCATACTGATAAATCTTAGCATACTCACCTGTTTTCCAACTTAACTGACTGGTCAGTCGATATTTCGGAAAGAGTTGTTCTAAATTTTGAGAAATCGTCTCAACATCTTTCGGCGATTGCGCTTTAACAAGCAGGGTCGTGTAGCCCAACCCAACAGCTGTTTTATAGCTATCAAGCGTTTCAAATATATTTGAGAGATAGACTGCATTTTCATTTGATGAACCAATATAGGCGCTTTTATCCTCTTCATACATTTGCGCAAAATCTGTCTCTTCATCCAAAATACCTTGGCCATCCCAGCCCAAATAAATAGCGTAAGATGGTTGAAGCGTATCTTGATAGTTACTCCGATAAATACCCGACACTTGGTAACTTCTCTCAACCAAATTCGTAGCTTCTCCATATTTAAATGTAGATAAATTGATCGAACGCCCTATAAATTGGTCAAAATCATCACTTCCAAAGTAAATCTGCGCAAAAATATCAGGTAAAATGACTTCTAAACTTTGATCTTGAGGAAATTCTCCTGTAAGTAAAGTAATATTTTGGGTATTGTAATCTTTAGCAAAAGCTTTCGGACTACTCAAACCTAAAAATTTAAAGGTCAGCTTAGTATCTTGACTTAAAAAGCCAATATCCTTTTTTAAAATGTCTGGCAACTCTTCCACTTCATAAGTCAAATCAATTTCATAGCCATCTTTATCCGACAGTGCCATTTGACGACCTAAGGTTAAAGCGACAGCTTCAACACCTTTAATTTGGCGCACATGTTCATAATCTGCCTGCTAAAAATATATCCGCTGACCATCTAAACTCGAAGAAATATTTTTCTCACGATTTTTGACCGTTACATCATTTTTTAGTTCTTGCGTATCAATCATGATGAGCGTGTCAGAGACACCTGAAAACATGCGATTATAAGTGCCAACTACTATACTGTAATAAAAAGAAAAACCTAAAATAAACAAAGAAAAAATAAGCATTATCGGAACAGCAAGCAATAACAATTCAAACTTATTAGCTCGCATGGATGATAAAATATAACGCCCCAACTTTTTCTTTTTTATCTCAGTAGGCTGGCGGAAAGGGGTCATTTCCGTCTCAGTTTTTTCCACCTCACGACGCTTCTTTAATGTTTTTTCTTCAATCTCTAAGACAATATCCGAGTAGTCAATAATCAAGTGATCATGACTGATAATCACAACCGTAACCCCTGCATCTTTTATCGCAGTTAGATATTCAAGCAACTTTTCTGTCGTCTCAGCATCCAAACCACTGGTTGGTTCATCTAACAGCAATATTTTAGGTTTAAACAGCATCGCTCGCGCAATCGCAACACGTTGCTTTTGCCCACCACTTAATTCTGCTACGCGCTGGTCAGCGAATTCTAGAATATCTAATTTTATTAACACATCTTTTATAGCCCCATCATCAAAATCGCCTGCATTTTTTAAATTATCAAGAACGCTCGAACCCTCCGTGAGTTTATAATCTTGAAAAACCAGCTGTAAATCCCTATTTCTTATGGTTTGCCAGTCTTTTTGCTTTAATTCTCGGACATTTCGTTCAAATAAATAATAGTCGCCCTCATAATCAAAATCTAAGCCAAAAATAATATTTAAAAGCGTTGTCTTGCCTGAACCACTCGCACCAATGACCGTATAAATCAATCCGGATTATTCTATGGTAAAGTCTAATTGATGAAAAATTTCTCTCTTACCATATTTTTTATTGATATTACTAAGTTTTATCATAGCATCCCCCTTAAAGACCACTATAACTATAAAACAGACTAAGTTTTCTATTTAGACAAGCTAATAAATCATATTAATATTTTAGCTATTAAACCAAGGGTCATGGACTGGACTAGAATTGATAACTTCTCCATATCTATCCAATGCCGGTTGTCCCCAACATACGTGAACATCACTCTTATTTTTTCCTATGCGAACCGTCTTGGTACCAATAATATCACCATTTGCCCCCATTACTCTTAGAGTAAAGGTCGTTACACTTGAACGGTTTACAGAACCTGTTTCAGAAACACCATTTGCATCCCACTTAATAACCGATTTCCAATGACCAGAGGCTGCAAATACTGGAACTGCTGTTCCAATAATGCAAGAAAAAACAGCGACACTCATAAGGGCAGTTATAATTCTTTTCTTCATAATCATTTTCTCCTAAAAAATGATGAGATAGTTAAGAAAACTTAGTCCGTCCTCATCTATATCGTAGTATTTTTCCCTCAGTCAAGCGTTTACATTTTTTAAACTATCGCCGAACAAAACCAAATTACAAAATTTATTATCAATTCAATGAATTTTCTTTGTTTTTTTGGACATTATAGTCTGGGGAATTTATTAATCTAGTAAGATTCTCTAAATCTCGTACTTGCTACTCATACTCATTAATAAATTTATTTAATCGTTTCTGAGTAACTTCAATATTTTTCTGCACCTGCTTCAGCTTAACACTTGCTATCAAATTCATCTTCGCATAATCATATCTTGCCAATCGTCTGCTCTCAGGGTATGAGTTATTGAGATTGAATAGGACTCAGTAACCTTGCTGAGATGAGCGACCTTATCCTGCAAATCCATGATGATCAAATCTAGTTGAGCGATACCCTTGATTAACTCGTCTTTAACTTCCTGATAAGACTGGTTAAAGTTAAATCTCCTTGTAATTCCACCATTATTCTTCTTAGAGCGGTACCAGCTTGAGAGGATTTAATACCCGCATTAGCCATCAAGCCAATCGCCAAAGCCGTATCATCTATGGTATCGGTTACAATATCTGAAGTCAGTGCTAAATCTTCGCCAGATGCAGTAGCTAAGTTCATGATCCCGTCAATACCACTAATCATGTCTTTAGTTTCCCATTAAAGCACTCTCTAAATAATAGTTAGGCTGTTTTCCTTTCTAATGTTTTTGTTATTAAGATTTTCATAGTCATTACATTCACTCATAACGATTTCAAAAAGGGTAACTATATATTTCTTTGACCCTATCGAAAAGAAAACGATAATCATCCCTTTCACTTCATAAAACTTTATCTATAACTTACTAAACTAAGTCTAAAAAATCATAGACATGATCTGGCAATAAGATTGCACCCTCTCTTTTATTATATAGATCTTGCAATTCTTGATTTACATTCTCTTTGTTAAAGTCTTGTCCAATACTTGGATTCCATTCGCATAACCTTTTAAATTCTTTGCTATCGGGTGTTTTTGATAACTCACGAAGATTCTCTAGTCCTCCAACACCACCACAATCTTCGGGAATATTCTCACCTTTAGAAGCAACCACCTGAGGAAAAATGCCCCCATTAGCTACATCTTCTTTCATCAAAGTAATCTTAAATTCCCAATTATCTCCAAAATCATAGGTATAATTGATTGAACTATATTCATATAAATATGGGAGAACAAGTGTTTTTTCAGCGTCTTTTTTTATAAGGTTAGCTATTGCATCACTAAAATCATAATCACGGTTAATCTCTAAATCAATCTCTAATTGAGTACCATATTTTTGGAAACTAAATAAATGTCTATCTTCTAAACCAAAAGCACATTGAATAAAGCAATGTAACTCAAAAAAGGTCGTCCTATCTGGCACAATCATATTTCTCCAAATAGCAGGATTCTTAATCCCTACCAACTGTACTTTTAACTGAATCATCATCATCTCTCCCTTTCTTTTACTAAGTCTTTTTAAACTGTAGTTAAAATCCTGCAATTACATAGTTACTTATTTCATAGTGCATTATTATAAGATTAACTACTTTTACTAAAGAAAACGTTCTAGTGAGTCTGCTAATCTATGAAGTATCGACACAAATTTAAAAAGAAAGACTCATTTTTATGGATGTAACAAAGCGGTTCTTATAATCCAGATGTTTAATCTGCTTTCAAACCAATTATACTACAAATTCAGTCCTTTGAATATGCTCGACCTATTAAAACGGCTTTAAACATCTAGAGTTGTCAAACATATGTTACACAAGGTGCTTCTAAAATGGCATGCTTAT
>NZ_JBNUPG010000024.1:0-18439 GCF_050409545.1 Facklamia sp. P12932
TTTCTTTAGAACCATCAGGATAAGTGACTTCCACTAGACCTGTATACTTACCTGGTGTGCTTGGATCAATTTGTCCAGCTGGTGTCACATCCTTAAAGCTTGGTACACCTGGATGATCTGGATCCTCTACATAATCTGGAACTATTACGTTGTCGGTTAAATCAACGATGCCATCTACTTCTACGATCTCTGGCTTAACCGTTGGATCGTAATCTTCTTTTTGAGGGATCTCTGGCGCAGTCACCGTCACCGGTACCTGGATGATTTCCATTGATCCATCTGGATAAGTCACTTTAACAAGTCCAATATAGCCGCCAGGTGTTGTATTATCGATGGTTCCAGCTGGAGTCACATCTTCAAAAATTATATCTCCAGGATATTTTGGATTCACTACATAATCTGGAATGCTAACATTATCTAATAAATCGGGTGTTCCTCCTATCCCAATAATTTCAGGAGTTACTTGAGGAACGAAAACATCTGCTTGTGAAGCTTCCGGAGTTTTTACGGTAACAGGTACATCAACAATTTCGGATGTTCCGTCTGGATAAGTTACTCTAACTTTACCTGTATATTCTCCAGGAGTTGTATTATCAATCACTCCATCTGGCGTCACATCCTCAAAAGTAGGGACACCTGGATATTTTGAATCTTGAATATATGAAGGAACAGTCACATTATCTATTAAATTAGGAGTTTGTCCAATTTCAATTACTTCTGGTACCACCATTGGATCATATACATCGGATTTTTTATCGATTACAGTCACTGGCACATCAACAATTTCAAATGTATTATCTGGATAAGTCACTTTAACTTTACCCGTATATTCTCCAGGAGTTGTATTATCAATCACTCCATCTGGCGTCACATCCTCAAAAAGAGGGACACCGCTATGCTTTGGATCCTGCACATAGTTTGGAACAGTTACGTTATCTGCTAAATCAATCGTATCTCCTACTTTAATTATCTCCGGAGTTACATTCGGTTCATAAATTGAATCATGAGGAACGTCTACAGCGGTTACCACTACAGGTACTTGAATAGTTTCAGAACTTCCGTCTTGGTAGGTTACTTTGACCGTACCCGTATATTCCCCAGGTTTTGTATTATCTATCGAACCTAAAGGAGTAATATCCTCAAATGTTGGTTTTCCATCATAGTTAGGAACAGTCACATTATCGATTAAGTTAACTGTTTCTCCCACTTTGATATTCTCAACAGTTGCAACGGGAGCAAATGTATCTGCTTCATTTTTTAACCTCGCATAAAAATTATCAATCGCTATTATATTTCCCGTATTTACTGTTTCTAATTGAGCAATATACATTGTTTCTCGTGGCAAATTAGCAGGTACATCAAATGCTTGATCTGGGAAAACTCCATTTGCTGCAACAGTAAAAGGGGTTCCTTCAAGAACTAATTTTGGAGATTTCGTAGGATCTTCAGGAACTTCATACCAACGAACGATATACTCAACATCAGGCACAGCTCCAGTAACAACAGCATTCGCTTTATTGCCAGGTGCTGCATAATTATCGGTTGAATCATAATTAGTAATGTCTATTGTTGGAATAGTATTTCTTAGTACAAATTGGAAACCAGCTCCTTTGAATTCATCCCTTCCAGAAGAATTCGTTTGAGAATATAACAAGGCTGTTGTCGGCTTGCTTGAAGTCGAGAAGTCCCTAAATTCAGAATCATATCTTGAAACGAGGATAAAGTCAGATGCATCAAGACCCCCTGTGTCGTATTTAAGGTTTTTCCCATTATAGAATTGTCCATCTAAAGTGGAGTTAGAAAAAACAGAAACTTCTTTACCAAACTGATTTCCTTGCGAATCAGCTACCGACATATTCATGATCACTTGATGCCATAGAGACGCATTTTTTCTTTGCTTGATTCCTAACATCTCTCTTACATTAGCTATATCGAACTTAAAATCACCAAATTGATTGGTCTTTGTCTTATAGGTAACCTTATTATTAGGATTCAAAACATCTTGGATAGTTAGATAAACCGTCATATCCTCAGCAAATTTATCACCTGTTTTTTCTTCATAGGCTGGATATTGTGAGGTGATTCCTGGTGCATAATCTGCCTCCCAATAAACATTTCCTACAATTGTCTTATCATTAGCGTAATTTGCATGATTGATATCCCCTACTAATTTATCAATTTCGACTACTTTTTCTTTATTATGCTGAGTCAATTGATCTTTAGGTTGTAAAACGACAGCAACATCTTGAATCTGCATCGTTGCCACATCTTGAAGAATTGGTGTCCATATACCATTAATTCCCTGACTATAACCTCCCCATTGTCCAGGGTTACCATTACTTGTTTGAACATTATCATACTTATTATTGACTAACCAATCTTGATCTGCCCAAATTCGATATTTAAAAGCTGAATATAATACAGTTTCTAACTGCTTACCAAGAAATTCGTGGTCCGTTGTTGTTCCATCAGGATTGACCACTTTAAATATCCCTGGATTCACTGCAAAATAACCATTATCATTGGATTTAAATGTATAAATAGGTGACAAAGTACCATCTCTATCCATCCATTGCATATATAAAGGTACGTTCCCAACTAGATAGTCTTGATTATTAATCAAATGTTTGTCATTAACCTGATGGTTATCTTGGGATTTAATGAGTTCTTTATCCCCATCATATATCCCTGTATTTCCTGCATTATCTACGTAAGTTCTACCATTTAAATGGTGTTTTAGATATTTGAGATTAAATTCTCCATCTAACATTTTGTTTTCAATACTGATCACATTCTGATCAGCAGGTAAAAGATTCGCTAAAGTAGCAAAAGATTCCGGAGCAGATAAAGCTTTATCTTGAGGTGCATTAATTGATGTCGCCTCTGAATTAGAGGTTCTACTTTCATTCGCTAATGTTTCATTTTCTATACTAGTTGTTATTTCTTCTAAACTAGTTTTATTCGCTTCTAAGTTTGTAGCTTTTTCTTCTTTTATAGACGCTACTATAGACTTAGCCTTATTTGCTGAGATTTCCGCTTCTTTTGCTGAGATTTTCGCTTCTTTTGCTAATGCTAAAGCTTTTGTAGTTCCAGCAATATTTGCTGCCTCGATGGCTATCCCTGCTTCTGCCTTAGCATTATTTAAAGCTGAAATAGCTTCTTTCGCTGCGGTTTCTGCTTCTATAACACTCGTCGCTTCAGAAGCTTTTTCGGCAGCATTAGAAGCTTCTTTTGCAGCCAAAGCAGCTTCTAATGCTGCATTTTTAGCGGTATTTTCCGCTTCTAATTCATCATTTGAAAGTTCATTTAATGTGGTATCATCACCTGTGACTGTTGCTTCCTCTGAGGTCATAACTTCTTCAGTGGTAACTAGTTCTTCATTAGTTATCTTATCTTCTGAACTATTTGTTAATTCAGAAGTGACTACTTCGTTTAAATCGTTTTGTTCGTTTAATGAATTATCTGCTGTTTCTTCTGTCGTCGCGCTTGTTGAGGTTTCTTCTGTAATATTTTGTGCATAAACACTATCTTGACCTACACCTGCAAATATGAAAAAAGATGCGATTAAAACAGAACAAGATCCAAATGCAAACTTTCTTATTGCATATTTGTTATCTTTATTAGAAAACTTCCTCTGTTTCAAAAATTTATTATTCTTACCGACCACAATATCACTCCTAAAAAAAATTTAATATTGCGACATCTTTTCTAAAGTATAGCGACAATACTATAAGAACATATTATAATATTCGCTTGATTTAGTCAAACAAATGCTATATAATTATTATTTTATTTATAAATAGGTTGTATTATATATCAATTTAAAGTAAAAAAATTATGGCTACCTCATTCCTTTATATTTATGTAATAAGTTGGGAGTTTTACACATCTTTTCTATACTAAGTTTTTTAAAAGGGTTGCCTTACAATAAAGTTCATATCCAAGTATTGTTTTTCTGAACTTCTATGTTTATCCTATATGTAATCTGATCCTAAGTAGATCGATCTTCAATTCAACTTTATAACAATAATAGTATTATCTATATTTTTTAAACGTGGTTGAGAATCACAGTAATGCGTTTAATATCTTTCATTTTTATAATTATTACTTGTTAATAATAAAACTTTAAACGCCTCCTCTAGCGATGCCAATAAGCATCGCTAGAGGAGGCGTTTAACTTTAATTTATAAATTCTTTAAGTTTTTAGTGTTTCTTATTTAAATTCTGTAATTTTTTCAGCGGCTAAGCGTACGGATGGATAACCAGAATCTTTAGCCTTTCCAATTGATAGGATCATTACCGGTACATAGCGTTCTTTGTCGAGACCGAAAGCTTCAGCCAATAAGTCCTCTTCAAAACCACCGATTGCATTGGTATCATAACCATGAGAACGAGCCACTAACATTAATTGCATGGCTGCCAAACTTGAATCAATTTTCACAACATCATTCATTTTTTGTTTAGAAAAGCTTTTATAATAAGGAATAATGACAGATAATTGTTGATCTCTCGTTTCAGCAGGCATTTTGCCTTCCTCGACTGCTTGATTGTAGATTTCTTCACCGAGTTCATAACACTGCATATCGCCAAATATTAATATCATAGCAGATGAAGTGTCATTTTGTAGCGTATTAAAACGAATAAGTGGTTTTAATTTGGCTTTTTGCTCTTGGCTTTCAACCACCACAAACCTCCATGGTTGCATATTGACGGATGAAGGAGCTGTGGTAGCTTCTTGAATCATTTCAAGCATTTCTTCCTGACTTATTTTATACTTCTCATCATAAGCACGAATTGACTTTCTTCCATAAGTAATTTCTGAAAAATTATTAGTGACTAAGTGGTTGGACATATTATTCTCCTTTTCTATTGTATTAATTTGGTTAATAATTCGATCAATCGCTGTGTTTCATCTTTAGATAGGGGTAAAATCCTCTGTTGCTCAGATTGACAATGACTCTGCTGGCAACGATTCAAATCATTTAACGCCTTATCGGTAATTGTTACGAGCACTTCACGATTATTTTCTTTATTTCTTTTGCGGATCACATATTTTTTTCCTTCAAGAATTCTTAAATGTCTTGTAACAGCTGCACGATCTATCTTTAATTCCTTTTGTAGACGAGTTTGGCAACAAGGACCATGCTCTTTTAAAAACATCATTAATTCAAAGCGCGTTATACTAAATGACGTTTCTTTTTCAAATTTACTAATTAACTCCTGGTTAACTAGTTTTAATTGATAAAATAATCTACTTACTTCTCTTAGACTCACCAAACCCTCCCTCTTTCATTTCATAAATCAACAGTTGACTCGTCAATTATAAAGTGTTTTGTTTGTTTTTTAAAATAAAATGCTCCTTTATTAACCAAAAAAACGCTCTCTAAATTCTTAGAGAGCGCTTTAATCTATTCTGTCAATCTTATTTGAAATCTTTTAAATTATAGAAAACTTTTTTGCCATTATATTGTGCTAATTCACTTAATTCATCTTCAATCCGCAATAATTGATTATATTTGGCAATACGGTCTGTACGTGATAAAGACCCTGTCTTAATTTGACCCGCATTGGTTGCTACTGCAATATCCGCAATAGTGGAGTCTTCCGTTTCACCTGAACGGTGAGAAATGACTGCTGTGTACCCTGCACGCTTAGCCATTTCAATCGCATCAAATGTCTCAGTTAGTGTCCCAATTTGATTCACTTTGATTAAAATGGAATTCCCCACACTTTCTTCAATACCACGTGAAAGAATTTCAGTGTTGGTCACAAATAGATCATCTCCAACTAATTGGACTTTGTCACCTAAACGTTCAGTTAGTAACTTCCAACCCTCCCAGTCATTTTCATCCATACCATCTTCAATGGAAATGATTGGATATTTATTCACTAACTCTTCAAGGTAGTCAACTTGTTCTTGGGCTGAGCGTTTTTTACCGCCTTCTCCTTCAAATTTGGCATAATCATAAACACCCTCTACGTAAAATTCTGAAGCGGCACAGTCAAAGCCTAAGAAGATATCTTGACCGGGTTTGTAGCCAGCTTTCTCAATCGCTTTAAGAATGGTCTCTACACCGTCTTCCGTTCCTTCAAAGCGAGGCGCAAAACCACCCTCGTCACCTACTGATGTTTCTAACCCACGTTCCTTGAGAATTGATTTTAGCGCATGGAAAACTTCAGCGCCCCAACGTAACGCTTCTTTAAAGTTTTCAGCCCCAACAGGTAAAATCATAAACTCTTGGAAAGCAATCGGAGCATCCGAGTGTGAGCCACCATTAACAATATTCATCATTGGTACTGGTAACTCTTTGGTATTGAATCCACCTAAGTATTGGTATAAAGGTATTTCTAAATAATCAGCAGCTGCACGTGCCACAGCAATAGATACGCCTAAGATAGCGTTTGCTCCGAGTTTTCCTTTATTCGGTGTGCCATCCATTTCAATCATCATTTGATCAATAGCTTGTTGTTGCAATACATCAAACCCTAATAAGGCTTCGGCTAAAAAGTGGTTAACGTTATCAACGGCTTGGCTAACTCCTTTGCCACCATAGCGTGTTGCATCTCCATCACGTAATTCTACTGCTTCATGTTCTCCAGTAGATGCTCCTGAAGGGACCATTCCGCGTCCAAAGGCACCACTTTCGGTATAAACTTCTACTTCAATTGTTGGGTTTCCTCTTGAGTCAAGAACTTCACGTGCGTAAACATCTGTAATATAAGGCATTTTATTCGCTCCTTTTGTTGGATTGAAACGGTTAAACGTCTCAATCTTATTCTATTGTTTTAGTAAATTAAATTCAATGAATTGCCATTAATGCTTAATTAAACTTTGGCTAGTCATCTCACTTGGTTGGTCAATTTTTAAAAGGTCAAGCATAGTAGGTGCTAAATCAGATAGTATGCCACCTTCTCTTAACGAGATTCCTTCTTTCGTAACAATCACTGGTACAGGATTGGTAGTATGAGCAGTCATAGGTTTACCTTCTAACGTAATGACTTCATCTGAATTGCCGTGATCGGCTGTAATGATTGCAACACCTTCTTTTTCTAAAATCAAATCGACAATTTGACCGAGGCACTCATCGACCGCTTCAATAGCTTTGACGGTTGGCTCTAACATACCTGAATGACCAACCATATCCGGATTAGCAAAATTAAGAATGATTGCATCAATCGTATCTTCATTAATTTTATCTATCAATGCGTCCTTGACTTCGTAAGCGGACATTTCAGGTTTTAAGTCATAAGTAGCTACTTTAGGAGAAGGAATTAAAATACGTTCTTCTCCCGGAAACGTTTCATGACGGCCACCTGACATAAAGAAAGTGACATGAGGAAACTTCTCAGTTTCTGCAATACGTAACTGCGTTTTGCCTGCTTTCGCTATCGCTTCGCCAATCGTATTCACTAAATCAACTTTCTTGAAAGCAA
Source organism: Facklamia sp. P12932 (assembly GCF_050409545.1). Lineage (NCBI taxonomy): Bacteria > Bacillati > Bacillota > Bacilli > Lactobacillales > Aerococcaceae > Facklamia > Facklamia sp. P12932. The sequence goes on from NZ_JBNUPG010000024.1 coordinate 7,435, forward strand.
TTTCGGCTAGAACATCTTTTGAATATTTAGTAAATGTTACAAATTGTAAGTTTTCTGGTCGATTCGATGTGTCAAAGCCGTCAAAAGCCGGATTACTTAAAGCTGTTGATAGTTGAATCGCACGATCGGGTCGGAAATTATAATAAATAAGGCTATCGCCTTCTTTAATATGTCCTTCTGGATCCACCACAAAAGGTTGAACAAATTCATCATATACTTCTTGTTCATAAGAAGCCTGAACTCCTGCTTCAGCAGAGGCATATTGAGGCCCTTGGCCACTAACTAAGGCATCATAGGCTAATTTAACGCGGTCCCAACGCTTATCACGGTCCATTGCATAGTAGCGTCCAGAGACTGTTGCAATTTCACCAATTCCTTTTTCTTTAATAAAACTTTCTGTATCTCTTATAAAATCTATTCCGGATTGAGGTCCAACATCACGTCCATCTAGAAAAGCGTGAATATACACTTTGTTTAAATCCATTTCTTTAGCTAACTCAATTAAACCGAAGAGATGATTGATATGTGAATGAACCCCACCGTCAGAAAGTAAGCCCATTAAATGCAATGCTCCATTATTTTGCTTAGCGTGCTCGATGGCCTTGGTGAGTTCAGGAATCTTTTTTATACTACCCTCTTGAATGGACTTATTTATTCGCGTCAAGGATTGATAGACAATTCTTCCAGCCCCAATATTCATATGTCCTACTTCAGAATTCCCCATTTGACCTTCTGGTAAACCAACATTTTCCCCTTCTGCTCTGAGTTGTTGATGGGGAAATTGCTGCCAATAACGATCAAAGTTGGGTTTATGCGCCGCCTTAACGGCATTCCCATAAGTCTCCTCGCGAATACCAAAGCCATCTAAAATAATTAAAGCAATAGGTGCTTTTCCCATTATTTAACCGCCTCCAATAAAGCTAAGAATGATTCAGGTTGTAGGCTCGCTCCGCCTACTAATGCTCCGTCTACATCTGGACAAGCTAGGTACTCTGCAATATTATCAGGTTTAACTGACCCGCCATATTGAATACGTACTTGATCAGCTACCTCTTGGTTAAAGTTTTCTGCTACTACTTGACGAATCGCATGACACATCTTTTGGGCATCATCTTTTGTTGCTGATTTACCCGTCCCAATTGCCCAAATTGGTTCATACGCAATTACCAATGATTGTACTTGACCTTCCGTTAAATCTTTTAAAGCTGCCGTTATTTGTTGGCCTACAAATTCCTCAGCATTTCCTGCTTCGTAGGTTTCGAGCGTTTCTCCGCAACAAATAATCGGCTTCATTCCATTACGAAAGATAGCATGAGTTTTTTGATTAATTTCTTCATTGCTTTCATGAAAATATTGACGACGCTCAGAATGTCCAATGATCACATAATCTACACCTAAAGCCGCTAGCGTTTTGGGACTGATTTCGCCCGTAAAAGCGCCTTCATCTTCCCAAAAACAATTTTGCGCAGCTACTTGTAAATCAGTTCCCTGTACAGCTTCGGTCATAGCTTCTAAGAAAACAGCAGGTGCTCCGATCACTGCATCCACTAAATCATTTGAAGGGATATCTAATTTGACATTTTCAATAAAACCACGTGATTCTTTAGCTGTTTTATTCATTTTCCAGTTTCCGGCAATAATTGGTTTTCGTGACATATTTTTCTCCTTTTCTAATTATAGATTATCAATGGACTCCACGCCTGGTAATTCGGCTCCCTCAAGATAAGATAAGGAGGCTCCTCCACCGGTAGAAATATGCGTGAACTTATCTTCATAACCCAATTGAGTAACAGCTGCAGCAGAATCTCCTCCACCTACAATAGTGGTCGCACTCTCTAAATTAGCAATGGCTTGACAAACTCCCATCGTTCCCTGTGCAAATTTTTCCATTTCAAAAACACCCATTGGCCCATTCCACACTACAGTTTTGGCGCCAGCTAAAGTTTCAGCAAACAAATCAACTGTCTGAGGCCCTATATCCATCCCCATGTAGTCTGTAGGAATTTCTTCAGAAGCTACCACTTTAGTTTCGGCATCCTTGTTAAATTCTTTAGCCACAACATTATCAACCGGTAACACTAATTTATCGCCTGCTTTTTCCATAATTTCTTTAGCGAGTTCGATGCGATCTGGTTCACAAATGGATTGTCCAATTTCGAGGCCTTTTGCCTTGAAAAAGGTATACGCCATACCTCCACCGATAATTACTTTATCAGCTCGATCTAACAAATTCTCAATAACTTTAATCTTATCAGAAACTTTTGCTCCCCCTAATATAGCAACAAAAGGACGTTCCGGCTGATCTACCGCTTCTTTCAAGAATTTCACTTCTTTTTCCATTAAGAAGCCGACCGCTGAATCTAAATGCGCTGCAATACCAACATTCGATGCATGAGAACGATGTGCGGTTCCAAATGCATCATTAACAAATAGATCCCCTAGACTTGCCCAATACTTGCCAAGTTCTGGATCATTCCCAGATTCCTTTTTCCCTTCTACATCTTCAAACCGTGTGTTTTGAACTAACAATACTTGACCCTCTTGCAAATTTTTAACCGCTAATTCTAATTTTTCGCCACGTGTTTCATCAATAAAAACAACCTCTTGTCCTAATATTTCAGATAAACGATTTGCTACAGGATTTAAGTTGCGATCTGCTTTATCCAAATCCTCTGCCGATTTGATCTTACCTAGATGTGAAAATAAAACAACCTTGGCTTGATGCTCAATTAAATACTTTATCGTATCTAGAGCAGCTACAATTCGATTATCGTCTGTAATCTTATTACCATCCATCGGAACGTTAAAATCGACACGTACTAATACGGTTTTGTTTTCAAGGTTTAAGTCTCTAATAGTTTTTTTAGCCATTCTTCTTCCTCCTTTATGAAAAAAACGGAGAAGCGCGTTTGCTTCCCCGCTAGTGTGGGTCTTATTAATTTAATTCAACAAAATATTCTAAGGTTGAAATCATGTTCGCTGTAAAGCCGTACTCATTATCATACCAAGAGGCTGCCATAACGATTTGATCGTCACCTTCACCCATTACTTTTGTAAGTGTTGAATCAAAAACAGATCCTGCTGGATAACCAATAATGTCTGCAGAAACAATTTCATCTTCTTCATAGACAAAAGCATCTGATTCATATTTCTTCATCGCTGCGTTAACTTCCTCAGCTGTTACTTCTTTGTCTAAGACTGCATATACCTCAGTTAAAGAACCAGTGATTGTTGGAACTCGTAAAGCTGCACCGTCAATTTTACCATTCAATTCAGGAATTACTTTTCCGATTGCTTTAGCAGCTCCAGTGGAAGCAGGAATAATTGAAAATGCTCCTGCACGGTTTTTACGTCCGCCTGGCGAATCTTGTAATTTTTGAGTTGCTGTATAAGCATGAACCGTTACCATTTGGGCAGATTTTAGACCAAATTCTTTATGTAAAACATTGACCATTGGAGCTAAGCAGTTAGTTGTACATGAAGCTGCTGAAACAATCACATCATCAGCTGTTAGAACTTCGTGGTTTACACCATAAACAATTGTCTTCGTTTCAGCTGACTTAGCGGGCGCTGAGATTAGGACACGCTTAGCACCTGCATCGATATGGGCTTGAGCCTTTTCTGCTGAATTGTAAAAACCAGTACATTCTAAGACGAATTCAACCCCTAAATCTTTCCATGGTAACTTCGCTGCATCTGGCTCAGCAAAGGCTTTAATCTCTTTACCATCTACAACAATCACATCACCTTTAGCTTCTACAGAGTATGGAAAACGACCTTGCGCTGAGTCATATTTTAATAAATAAGCTAAATCTTCGTTATCTGTTAAATCATTAATTGCAACAACTTCTAAATCTGAATCCTTTTCTAAAATACGACGTAATGCTAAACGTCCAATACGACCGAAACCATTGATTGCGATTTTTGTTGACATATTGATAATTTCCCCCTTAGGATATTTTATTTAAATTGGGTAACCCCATTTAAAACAGCTTTAGCGAGACTTTTATCACAAATGAGCCAGGTTTGTTTTGGCATCATCTTGTAGAAAGCTCGGGTAGCAGGTGCTTTTTGTTGGCCTGCTACTATGGTTAATAATAACGGAAACTTAATGACATCTTCAAGTTGTAAGCCTAAGCGAGGGATGGAAAAAACAACCTTTCCCTCTGCATCATAAAAAATGCCAAATGCTTCTCCTACCGCTTGACCTTCGAGAAGTATTCTTTCTTGTGGCGGAGTTAGTTTTCTTCGCTTTGACATTACTTGAGCAGCTCCCACACTTAATAAAAGACAGTCCGCTGATCGACTTAAATCAAGGGCTTTTTTAATGGTTGGATCCTTAACAATCACTTGACTCAACTGATCAGTTAAACGATCTGGAATATACAAGGGAACATAGTCAGCTTGGGTCTCATGAGCCATTATTCCAGCTACCGTATTAGATTGAATATGAAAAGAACCTTCCATACCACCACGGCTAGGCACAAAGGATAATTGTCTGTTTTGCGATAGTTCCTTAGTAAAATGTTGACCCATATTAGCCAAAGTGGACCCTCCCGTAACAGCTACAACCGCTTCTTGCGGTAATTCTTGTCCTAGAATCGTTTGAACTGCTTCAGCAAGCATTTGAAAAACTGTAAAGTCGCTATCTACATCGCCAGCTACTACCCAGCAGTTTTGTATATTTAATTCTTTAGCTAAGGCTGCTTCGTATTCCGGTAAACGGTCCTGCCCCATCCGTAACTGCTGAATGAGATGGCCTACTCTTTGTCCTTCATCCGTAATACGTATCCCCGCACGACTTACATCTACCAGACTTTGATCACGCAATACTTGTAAATTAGTTCTCAAAGTTCGCTCGGACAAATGAATTTGTTTGGCTAACGCTTTACGACCAATTCGTAGTTGATGCTTAGATAAAGCTTTTAAAACATTAAGACGAATGTCTAACATCTCACCAAGTTCTGGTACCACTGTACCTAATTCATCAATCAAATCCATTCCAAGCCTCCTGTTGGTCGCTGAATGACCTTGTTTTATAAAAAGAAGAAAAGCTATTCATCTTTCTTCATAAAACATTCTAACACTGCATGGTTTAAATTACAATGAATATACTTTCTGAATCTGGGCGCTTTATGTCCTTTGAAATCTACTGCTTCATCTTCTAAGCTAATCTTACCCCATTAATTACTATCGATAGTAACTCCATTCGACTTTGTTCAAAAAACAAACAATCTAAATGATGAAAACATACATTTAGATTGCTTTTCATAAATAAAAAAATCATTAAAGATGTTGTTTGCGATACAACCAATAGGAAGCTCCAACGACACTCATAGTGCCACCTAACGTGATCAAAGGAACACTCCATTCTTTAATAGTCAACGGCAAGAAGACGGTTAATAAAATAAGGATTCCCATTACAACAAATATTTTTCCAGCTAAACGGTGGGTAAGATACCACACCTTTTCATCAGCTAATGTCCAAGGGGTACGTATGCCCATAAAATAATTAAATTTAATTTTTGGCATATAATTCCCTAAAACAATAAATAGTAGCCCTAAACTTCCTTCTAAATAGGAAGGAATCTGGCTGAGCCAGTTTAAACCATAGGCACCTATAATTATTTGACTGCTAAGTAAATAAATATTCATAGCAAAAATGATTAAATAAAAATGCTTTTCAAAACGTCGATAATTTTCGCGTTTTGGATCAATGCGTTTCAATACTTCTACTAAAAGATTCAGTCCAGCCAATAATGCAGGAAACTTAAAAAGATTTATTTTAGGACCATAATTATCAGCATTCCCTGCCAAATCAAAGTGTGTAGGAATCACTTCGGGTGCTTTTATAAAGAAATAGCCCGCTAGAATAATAGAAACACAAACAAGAACCCAGTTTTTATAGTAATGCCTCGTTAAGTTTTTAGTCATAAAATCCTCTCCTTTATTTTTCTAAATTCATTAACCATTGAATGACTCCATCTAAAACGGAACTATTTAATTCATAATAAATAAACTGTCCCTCTCTTTTATCAATCACTAAATCAGCCTGTTTTAAAATAGAGAGATGTTTAGAAATAGTAGAACCTGCCGATTCAAATTGACGGACAATTTCCCCAGCAGTTAAAGGGCCGGGTCTGAGTAATTCTAAAATTTTACGTCGATTGGGATCACTTAAAGCTTTAAAAAGCAGTTGAACACTCAAATGTTCACCTCCTCATCTTTTTATTTCGATAATTAGCTAAATATCTAATTATAAGTTTAGCATGTATTTTTAAATTATGCAATGCTGCCTTCATCTAAGGGCACAAAAAAAGTACCAGCGCATTGCTAGTACTTAAAAGATACGGATATTTCCTTTTATTACTTATCTTTCTTAGTCTTTTTATCCTTACGATTGGCCATCACTTCGTCCACTAAGCCATAAGCTTTCGCTTCTTCAGCCGTCATAAAATTATCTCGGTCGGTATCCTTTTCAATCACTTCAATAGGTTGACCAGTCGCTTCACTTAAAATTTCATTTAAGCGCGTTCTCGTCTTCAAAATATGGCGTGCAGCAATTTCAATTTCAGTGGCTTGGCCTTGAGCACCACCTAAAGGCTGATGAATCATTACTTCAGCGTTCGGTAAGGCAAAGCGCTTGCCTTTGGTTCCTGCTGCTAATAGGACGGATCCCATTGATGCAGCTAATCCAATCACGATCGTTTGGACGTCCGCTTTGATAAAGTTCATGGTATCATAGATGGCCAAACCAGCCGTAACACTACCTCCTGGTGAATTGATATAAAGGTAGATATCCTTCTCAGGATCTTGAGCATCTAAAAATAATAATTGGGCAATGACTGAGTTAGCCATGTGGTCATCCACTGGACCTGATAACATAATAATTCGATCTTTTAACAAGCGCGAATAAATATCATAAGCGCGTTCACCACGTGATGTTTGTTCTATTACTGTGGGTACTAAATTCATTCTATATCCTCCCTTTAATCTGAGCCTTTCAATTTACTTCAATAGTATAACGGATTAGGTCAAGAATGGTCAAGTTTTATGCTCTTCCATTTTTCCATGAAATCATTCGCTAATTAGATTGGAAAATAAAGATTTATCAATATATCAGACCCTTTTGTTTCCAAATAAATTTGACCGCCTAATTTCTCAATGACTATTTTAATTATATTTAGGCCTAAACCTGTATTTTGTTTTGTTTTCGACTGCTTGTTTTTAGCTTGATAGAAGCGATTCAACCAAGTATTAGGATCTTCATTAATTGGATGTGAAAGTCGATTACAATAAATAATTCTTACGACATTTGCATTACCTGGTAAGACCTCCCGTTTTGTTTGATTTATTAAGTCTTCATGCTTAAGATTTGTTAATTCTTCCTCAATTTTATGGCCCGACAATTTGATTTTTAAATAATCCTTGCCATGATCTAATACATTTTTTACTAAATTATCTAGCGCGTGGTTCAGCAGTCTGACATCCGATGTAATTAAAAAACTACCGTCCGATAAGTCAAGTTCAACTTCAATATTAGCTGTTTTCAACTGATCATAGAAAGACAAAACATGCTGAGTAATAATTTCATTTAAGTTCACTATTTCGTTCTTGTACTCAAATTCTGTATCTTGCAACCTCTCCAATAAGAAAAGCCGATCCAACAAATCTTTTAAATGATCAATTCTTTGATAGATAATTTGAAAATAACGCTGCTTGTCGTTCTCATCCTCGCTGGTTTCCATTAATTGAAGATAACCCATGAGTGAGGTCAAAGGTGTCCTCACATCATGGGAAAGATTAATCATTAATTCTTGCTTTGAACGTTGCTCAATTTGTAATTCTCGATATATATTTCTTTCTTTAATTAATGCCAAGTTTATCCTTTTAACAAGTTCATTCATTTCTGATGAAAAGATCTCTTGTGTCAGTAATTGATTGGTAGGGGATTTACTGATAACTTTTAATTGCTTCGTCAAATCAGAAACTTGGAGCCGATAGTAATAATGATAACCAACTATAGCTAGAATTATCAAAATCAATAAAAAATATATCATTGACGGTCCCTACTTTCTATGCTCTAATGTTCAAACTTAAAGTCTATTCGATAAATATACCACCTATTCAAGAGATAAAGTACCAATAGGTATACAACACCCATACTTACCACTGACATGGCTTGCTCTGAATAATTTGGGCCCATTGACATTAGCTTATTGGAGAATAATTGTTTTGTAAGATCCAAACCAACAATATCCCCTATAAATCCAATGATTTGATTGTGAAAACCTGTTCCCACTAGGCAAGCTAAGACAATGATTGCCACTTTACTTTGTAGCAATAAACTTAAGGTTACTGTCACCGACATAATAATAAGGTACATAAGAGCTTGTGGCAATAGTAAAGCTAAATGATCTTGCCAATAAATAGGCAACTCTAATTGACCTGTCACACCGGCCATTAGAACTGAAAAAGCAATACAAACAACTTGAAATATGAAGAATATTAACAAGGCGACAAATAATTTAGAAGTCATCCATTTCCATTTCGCCCCTTTAATAGCTAACATATTTTTTAAATAGCCAGAAGAAAAATCACTTTCAATAAAAACAGCTGAAAGTATATAAACAAAAAGAAGGCTCAAACTGTAATTAGCAATTAGACTATCGGAAAAACGATAGGCTTTTTTTTCTTCTTGAATACTTGTTTCGTACTCTTCCTCTGTTAAAATTTCTCCTTCTTGCATCGATTTTATTTCTAACTTAAAATTGCCTTCTTCATTGGTTTCTTTCGAAGTCATTGATAGTTGATAGTCTTCGTAAGATTTGTGTGTTGTTACATAGCCGCCATAAGTTAGTAAAGAGAATATCAACGAAAGGATCAATAACGTAATCCAAGTAGCCTTCATGTGCAACAACTTATAGGAATCAAAGCGAATAAAATTAACCATTGTTGTGACCTCCTGTTAAGCGGATAAAATAATCTTCTAAGCTCGCTCGCTCAACTACCAATTGTTCAAAAAGAATGCCTGAGCGAATTAATTCATGGCTAATGACTGACGAATTATCTAAGTGTTCATATACACGCAGTTCAGAATCGCTCACTTGCTTAATTTGCTGAAGATCTAATTTTTCTTGTAAATGTGCCATTATTTGAGCCTGATCGCCACCCTTAATCCGAATAAAATCTTGATTAATCTGATTTAATTCCTCCATATCTGCTTCTTTTAATAAGGTACCTTCATTAATAATACCAATTCGAGTCGTGAGTTTCGCCAATTCACCCAAAATATGACTAGATATCACAACCGTAATATGACGCTCGCTATTCAATTTAAGAATCGTCTCGCGGAACTCACTAATTCCCTGCGGATCCATTCCGTTGGTAGGTTCATCTAACAACAAAAGATCCGGATCTCCTACTAAAGCTAAAGCAAGACCTAATCGCTGTTTCATACCCAATGAAAATTTTTTAACTTTCTTTTTCTTAACTTGACTAATGGGTAAGCCTACTAAATTCAATAATTCTTCTATATAATTGTCACGGCGAATTCCATACAATTTACATTTTAGTTCCAGGTTTTGCCCAGCTGTGAGTCCCATATAAAGTCCTGGCGCCTCAATTAAAGTGCCAATTCTTACTTGAAAATGGTCATTTTTAGCCATTTCTTGGTCTTGAATCCAAACCTTTCCACTAGTCGGTAGAATCTGACGATTAATGATCTTCATTAAGGTTGTTTTACCAGCTCCATTACGACCAATCAGACCATAGATATCACCCGATTGAACATTCATACTGACATTATTCAATGCAAACTGATTGTTATACGCTTTACATAAATTTTCACTTTTAAGAATGCTTTCCATCATCTTTCCTCCTTTGTTATCTATATTATAGACTCCTTCAAAAATATAATGGCAAAGGAAAAACAAAGAAAGTACTAAGAAAAGGTTAAGATAAAAGCATGAAAGAAAATAAAAGAAATTGAAATATTCAATACAATTTAACTACTTTTTATTTTTCAGCGAAATCAAACGGAAACCAATTCCCCAAACCGTTTCAATCCAAGGTCTTTTACTTATTTGGTCTAATTTCTTACGTAAATTTGATACATGAACGGTTAATGTCTTATCATCTGCCAAATAATTTGCCCCCCACGCATATTCATAAATTTCAAGCTTTGAGAAAACCTTCTTTGGTTGACTTAATAATAATTCTAAGATCCTTCTTTCTTGAGGCGTTAAATTTAATTCCTGCCCTTGATAATTAATTGCTTGGGTCTCTAAATCAATCATTAACCCTTCGAAATTCAATCTCTTATTCGATGTTTTTTCCTCTAAACTAGTTTGATAGCGTTTAAGGCATACTTGAATACGAGCTTTTAACTCTTTAAGATCAAATGGCTTCACCAAGTAGTCATCTGCTCCAGCTTGTAAAATTTCTACCTTATCATCAACTTGTTCTTTAGCTGAAATAACAATCACCGGAATGGATTTTTCCCGGCGAATTATTTTGAGTAGGTCTAAACCAGAGAGGCCTGGTAACATTAAATCTAATAGTATTAGATCAAAACTTGATTGCTCGAATAAAAGTTGACCTTCGCTCCCTGAGTAAGCAGGAGTCACTGAATATCCTTCAATTGTTAATGCTTCTACTAACATTTTGCTAATTTGAGTATCATCTTCAACAACTAATATCGATACCATAAGTTCACTCCTTTTTAAATAGTATATCAAAAAACTAAAATATTGGTCCAAAAAAATATAACTGATTCTTTTCCCCATATACGAGAAAGATATATTTCGAAAGATCATCCAAATTAAAAATACATTCCATATAAACTGAAAAATTATATTTAAAAAAAGCTTAACTTGATTTAAAAAGATTCTATAATAAATAGGGTTAATGGTAGAAAAACACTTCCTTCCACCCTATTTTTTGGTACATAAAAACACAGAAGTCCGATCTATTAAAAGTGGTAACTAAAATAGAAAGGACTCTG
>NZ_JBNUPG010000025.1:0-17060 GCF_050409545.1 Facklamia sp. P12932
AAGTAAAAAATAGAGTTGAGGCCTTCGGCCATCAACCCTATAAATTATAGAACCATTAATCATATCAAAGCATCCTTTAAGGGTGCTTTTTCTTATGGAAATAGTTTGATTAATAATACCCAATCACTTTATTGCTAATATTGTTTGGCTTCAAAGATAATAAAAAGAAGAATGAATGTCATATTACTGACTTTCATTCTTCTTTTTTATTTATATATTTATAGAGATGGCTTCTACTTAGTAAGTAATTTCAATTAGCGAGGTTCTTCCGTTGTTTCTTCAGTCGTTTCGACCTGAATCTCCTTCTTAGGAACGGATACCTTTAAGCCCTCTCCCTCTATAAATTTTTCAGAGTTAATACTATAAATTGCATTGGCTAATAAACGATATAAGTGTCTTGTGTGCGCCTTATTCGTTACATCTGTTGAGAAGAACACAAAATTTTGATCTTCCATTGAATCAGCAAACCCTAAGACTTGCCCCTGAACAAAATCATGCCCTGGCCACCAACCTTCAAGATAAAAATCATCATCATCGGCAACTTTTGCAAAGATTTTTGCTTCAGGTCTTGGCTGATTCATCACGCTACCTGATGAAACATAAGCAATATCATCGCTTTGGTAAGAGCCGGAAATAGGATTGGTTAGGTCATAATTCGCCTTGAGCAAACCTTCATTTCCTCCACCATCTTCATTCATTTGAATCTCTAAAGGATAAAGTGCTTGATCTTTAACGGCTTGTAAGGCCATTGAACCAATTCCAATATAATTCTTATCCTTAAGCGCATCTTTTTCAAATACCCCTGATGAATCGACTACTACGTTAGCGTCTTTAATATCTTCAACAATGGTAAAGCCTAATTGATTGAGAACGAAGCGCGTTTCATCAGCAAGTTCGGCATAGTTGGAGCTTGATGGTGTTAAATAGATCTTCGGTGGTTCTACTTTAGTCGCTTTAATTGAATCTGGGCTTTCTACCAGGTTTACTAAAAGGCCTTCAAGATAACCTTTCATGTCTTCTGTATTAGCCAAGTAATCACCCATTGCAATTTCGTCACTAGACTCATTCACAATTTGTATTTCTTTTCCATCAGCTAACATCTTATTGACTAATATCAAAGCATCATTATTATTAGCCTTTATAACAACTTGATCCGATTCAATATTTTGATCTGTGGCAGGTTTTGATAAAGGTTCTGTTATTTCAGTTAATTTATCTGCAAAAAGATCGGCTTGTCTAACTTCAACACTATCAAAGCCATGAAGTTTAGGGTAATTTAAGACTATTTCTGCATACATAGCTCCCCAATCAGATTCATCAGTCCCTTGATAAAGGGATACGTTTGCAAGAGAACGTTTAGCTTGATTCATTGGGATCACAATGGATCCAGCAGGATAAGTAATATCCTTATATGTCACTTCTATGTCAGATTGATAGACCTTCACACCATTACGTAGGAAATAGCTGATCATATCATAAACTTCATTAACATTTTTTTGTAGGCTTTTATCCATTGGTAAAATATAGTAATCTGGGAAGAAATTATCATTTTCTCCTCTAGGGCGCCCACCAACTGACCCATCAGCCTTTACAAGCCACGAGTCCACAGCCTTATTATCTTCATTTTCAATACCCCGTCTAAAGATTTCTAATTGATTTTGATAGAGGGCGGTTTTATTATCGAGAACATACTTTATGGAACCTAAAACGGCATGCTTAGCAGCTAAAAGGGATTGTTGGTTTTGAGCTGGAATTTCAACTGTATGACCCAACGCTCCATGAATAAGCGAGAATACAGCCGTATACCCTAAGAAAGCATCATCCCAACCATCTCCATAGTCAAACATTGGAATAATATAGGACGTATAGTCAGAGTTAGCAATACCCACATCTCCCATGGCTCTGGCATGTCCTATCGCACCTGGTTTATCATCAACAACATCCTTAGTATCAGGATCCATCTCGCCGCCCATGAGCAGATCATACTCAAAATTTGGTTCATGAGGAGGAGTAGTGGGTTCAATAAGAAATTCCGGAACAAATCCATGTAAATCAATAAAAGTTAACGGATTATATTTCGCTAAAGTTGCAGACATAGCTTTTGTTTCAGCTTGCGTCTGGTAGATATTATCTCGATTAATATCCAACTTATGAGAATTTTCCCTTTGGTTTTCAGCTTTACCATCGGGATTTAATGTTACACAGAAAATAAGAATAAAATTATCTAACACATCGCTTACTTTTAACCTCTCCAAGCTATCTTTTTCCTGACCATTAAAAATAAATTCATCCTTAGTGGAAAGGTCTTTTAACAAATCAATTTGAGCATCTATCCCTGGTGATTCATCGGGGTGTGTATTATTAATGAAAATTGGAACTTGGTAAGATGTCGGGTCGTCTTGTGCAATTTTTTCACTTAGTTTAGCAGGATCATTTAAAGCTTCGGTCAGCGTGTTGTTTAAATAATGATCAATGGTTTCTTCATTTTTTGCTACGATCACCATGGGAATTTCTCGTCCTTCATCCGTCTGCCCAATCGACTCATATTTAAAGAAACGATCTCCTTTTTCATTTCCTGCCGCAATTAATGCGTCCAAATCAGGTTGTATTTCTTCGTATTTATGAAATCCAGTATAATTCTGGATCTCAATATCGATTGAGGCTTTTGCCCCACTACCTTCATCCTTTACAACTAAAGGATAAGTGCCTAACAATTCTTCGAAAGTCCAACGTGGATAAGGTCTTAAATCAGTCGCATCCAATCCATAAGGAAGCGAGTTAACTAATTTACCTTTTAATACATTACCATCTATGGATAAATCTTCTACCCGAATCCAAGGCTTTAAGTCGTAAGCTTCGGTCTCCATATTGAAAGCTTTCCATTCACTCAAAGGCTTGTCACCTAAACTAAAACTTAGTTGGTCTAAAGATATTTCTTCTTTGAAATCAACTTCAAAGTCTAAAGATTTTTTCTCAGTTAAACTTAAGTGGGTGTCCTCCATTGATAAAGTTTGAGCATAAATTGAAAGGCTAGATGGTACCAATAGCGTTAAAGTAAGCAAAAATGTAACCAGCAACTTAATCAATTTTTTCATACTATTCTTTCCTTTCTACTTGATTTATTTAGCAAACATAAAGGAATCCGATATTAGATAATATTCTCCCCTTTCTTCAATCAAATGATAAACATGAGTCACTGTGTTTTCGCGAATTTTTATTTTGCAAGTTACTAGAATTTTATCGACATCCTCTTGAATTTTTTCAACTTTTTCAAGTCGACCAATATCGATCATGCGATATTGACGGTAGCGATTAAATTCTTCTAAACTGACTCGATCTTTAAAGGAGTTGGCCAGCATTCCATAAAACGCTTGTCGATTGTTTGAGTAGACAGCTTTATAAAAATGGTTTATTACTGCCTCAATTTTTTTTGTATCCATACATCGCTTCCTTTCCTAAAATTTAAAGAACTTTGCTAACTATATTATAACACTCAGTTTCATTAATACGATAAGTTTACTTATGGAATCCAATTCTAAATAAGGCAATTAATTATATAATGAAAACTATATTGTTCATACTTAATGTTAGCACTATCTATTTTTTCAAACAGGCCTATAAAGAAAATTTATCAAACATAGATTTTTAAAATTGAAGTCCGCTTGAAAAACTACTTTATGATCCTGATGGACTCCAATTTAAAAAAACATAAAAGTAATTCTTTAAGAATACCATTAAAAATAGGGACTTATCTCTTTAGTCCCTAGCTCTTTATAAATTTTATAAGATAAACAGATATAATAAAGAAAAAATAGTTGTAACCGTGGCGACAGCTAACAATATACATAGCGGCATTCCAATTACCATAAAAAACATTAAAATTAAGGGGTTCGTTTTTAAATAAGCGATCATGCTCTTCTCAAGTTGTATAATAAATGCAAAGTGAATGTTCAATCGCTTCGAAAAATTAATTCCATCCATTCTATGATAATAGGATGACTGTCTTGGATAGTTTGATGGATATTGATTCACTTTAAACAACCTCCTTTTTACTATTAGCTACACTCAGTATAAATTATCAGCTAATAAGATAGTGTTAAAGGACCGTGATCAGTATTAAAATTAAATAAAGACCGAATCTTTATACAATCTTAATACCGCTCAAAGAGTTTTTATATTTTAAAAATACCAGATCAAGTAAAATAATAAGGAGAATGAAGAAAGTAGGTGAAAAAATGGTTCAAGACTTAAAGGCTAGCTATCAATTAAATAATTCAATAAACGATATCCAACCAGGGCACTTAAAAATCTTTTGTGGCTATGCCACCGGAGTAGGTAAAACATACAGTATGTTACAAGCTGCTCACTCCGCTAAAGAACAAGGTGTTGATGTTATCATTGGATATATTGAACAGCACACCCGTCCAGATACGCTAAAATTAATGGATGGTTTGGAAAGGATGTCGCCTATTGAGATAACCTACCGTGGATTGTCATTAAAAGAATTTGACTTAGATGGTGCGTTAACCCGCAAACCGCAACTTATTTTAGTCGATGAGTTAGCCCATAGTAATGCTGAAGGGTCCCGCCATACCAAACGTTATCAAGATGTCGAAGAACTACTGCGAGCTGGAATTGATGTTTACACGACTATGAATATTCAACACTTAGAGTCTTTAAAAGACGTTGTAGACACCGTTACCAACGTGGCAGTTAATGAAAGGATTCCTGATTCCGTCTTTGATGCAGCCGATCAAATTGAATTAATTGATATCGAACCGGATGACTTAATCTTACGCTTGAAAATGGGGAAAATTTATAAAAAAGAACAAGCTTCAAGGGCATTGAATCATTTTTTCTCACGTGACAATTTAAGAGCTTTAAGAGAACTTGCTATGCGTCGAACAGCGGATCATCTCAGTCGTCACGCTCAAAAACAAGGCAATCCTCTTAGCAATATCGCAAGCGATCATATTTTAGTTTGTATATCAAGCTCACCGAGTAATGCTAAAGTCATTCGAACCGGCGCTCGAATGGCGGAAGCCTTTCATAGCCATTTTACTGCCCTTTATGTTGAAGATTCTGATCACAAACCGTTGAAAGCCGAAGAACTAAAACAACTTAGAAATAACTTGCGTCTAGCTGAACAATCAGGTGCTCAAATTTCAACAGTTTATGGGGATGATCCTGCTTTTCAAATAGCAGAGTACGTTAAAGTTAGTGGCATTACCAAGATTGTTTTGGGAAGAAATAATAAAAGTGGTCGCATCTTCACGCGCCATAAAACCTTGACTGATAAACTAAATAAATTAGTGGACAATATAGACATCTACATTATTCCTGATGATCAACCACGTCAAAGACAATCCTTCAAATTCTTCAGCAATACTAAACAAGAATTTAGTTGGAAAGACTTTGTAAAAGTAATTGGACTGAATATTATAGCCACTTTGATCAGTTTTGGTTTTTACCAAGTTGGACTCCGGGAAGCAAATATTATCACAGTCTACATTCTAGCTGTTCTCTTAACAGCTGTCTGGACCCGAGGCCATTGGTATGGGGTCTTAGCCTCTCTTTTCAGTGTCATTTCCTTTAATTATTTCTTCACTGTTCCTCGGTTTACTTTAGAAGCTTACGCTCCCGATTACCCGGTTACTTTTCTGATTATGCTTGTCGCTAGTGTTCTTTCTAGCTCACTCGCAACCCGAGTCAAAAAACAAGCCCAGCAATCTGCCCAAAGAGCTTACCATATGGAAATTATTATGAATAGTAACCAAAAATTAGCCGACGGACAGCATGAATTTAAAATTATTCAAATCGCAGCTAGTCAAATAGCTGAATTAATTAATCGTCCTATTCTCTATGCTTTGACCCAGAATGAATCTACTTTACAATTTTCTGAAACAAACCAACCAGGCCTTGGGAAAATAATTGGACCCCTCAACCAAGATGAGTTAGCTATCGCTAATTGGGTGATTAAGAATAACAAACACGCGGGCGCAACAACTAATACTTTATCCCATGCCCAAAACCTCTATATGGCGGTTCGTGGTAGTCAAGAAGCCCTGGGTATAATTGGTATCCCAATAAAGTATTATCCCGTTCTGAGTGTTTTCGAAAAAAACCTAATCGTGTCCATTTTAAATGATTGTGGTTTAATGCTTGAGCGACGTCATTTAATAGAAGAAAAACAAGCGATTGAGATTGAAACACAAAGAGAAAGATTACGCTCCAATCTTTTAAGATCAATTTCGCATGATTTACGTACGCCTTTGACTAGTATCAGTGGTAATGCCTCGGTTTTAATGGATCAAACCATTCAATTAGAAGAGAAGAAAAAACAAAATCTATATAGTAGTATTTATGATGATGCGATGTGGCTCATTAATTTGACAGAAAATCTCCTCTCCATCACTAAACTTGATAATGGAACAATGAATATTACTCTGAATGCAGAATTAATTGAAGATGTTGTTCATGAAGCCATTACCCACATTGATCGGAATATCTCAGATCATCATTTTTCAGTTAAGTTAGCGGATGAATTATTGGTGGCAAAAATGGATGCACGCTTAATTGTTCAAGTCCTCGTCAATTTAATTAATAATGCAATTAAATATACACAGTCCGGTTCATCCATTATTTTATCTGCCAAAAAAGTTGACAATCTGGTTCAAATTGAACTTGCTGATGATGGACCTGGCATTTCTGATCAAGCAAAGATTCATTTGTTTGATATGTTTTACACGGCTGATCTAGGCCAATCAGATAGCCGGCGGGGCTTAGGTCTTGGCTTAAGTTTATGCAATTCGATTATTGAAGCACATGGAGGTGAGATCTGGGTTGAGGATAATCAACCTAATGGAACCATTTTTTCATTTACTTTGCCTTTAGAGGAGGTTCACATAAAAAATGATTAAACCTAAAATTTTAGTTATCGAAGATGATCCTGCTATCACTAACTTGATACGTACTACCCTAGACACTCAAGCATACCAATATCATACTGCAAAAACAGGGGCCGAAGCTCTTTTAGATGCTGTTTCCTATAATGCCGATGTCATTATTCTTGACTTAGGACTACCTGACATGGACGGCATCGAAATTATACGCAAGGTGAGAGGGTGGAGTAAAGTACCGATAATTGTTGTAAGTGCTCGTAGCGAAGATCTTGATAAAGTTGAGGCTCTCGATGCAGGTGCCGATGATTATCTCACTAAACCATTTAGTATTGAAGAGTTTCTCGCCCGTTTACGTGTCGCCCTAAGAAGAAGTCAAACAGAAGATAGTAATTCTCAAGCACCAGTCACTCACTATCAAAATGGCGATTTAAAAATTGATTACGTTGCTGGATGTGCCTATCTGAATGAAGAGGAAATTTATTTAACCCCTATTGAATATAAATTGCTCACCGTATTAGCTAAAAATACTGGGAAAGTTCTTACACATAATTATATTTTAAAAGAAGTGTGGGGCAGTAGCTTCGAGGCAGATATTCCCTCATTAAGAGTCTTTATGGCAACTTTAAGAAAGAAAATAGAGGAAAATCCTTCTGATCCTGCTTATATTCAAACGCATATTGGTGTTGGTTACCGTATGATTAAACGATAAATTGATATACTTGATATTCACCTGATAAAAAGTAATTTTTGATTGGATGGTTAGCATGAGGTTAGCAACCACCTTTCTGAAATTACTTTTTTCTTTATCGTACAGATTTCTTATACAGGACCTTTATACAATCTTAATCTCATCGACCAAGCACTAAGATCACCTTTATAACCTTTGCAGTAAACTAATAAATGTAAAATATTAAGGAGGAATTCTCATGTATGATCTTTTAATGATTATCATTCTAACATTTTCTACATTTGTCCTAATCCAACTTATTAATTGGTGTCAAAGGCAAATTAATCGGTTAGATTAAGGAGGAATTCAATTGATCGCTCTTATTGTTATTATTATCTTACTTTTTGTTTATCTCATTTATGCTCTGGTCAATCCAGAAAAGTTCTAACGATTAGGAGGAATTTAAAATGTGGCAAATGATAGCTACCTTATTCATTTATTTGCTGCTGGTCATTCCGGTAGGCAATTATCTGTACCGTATTGCAAGTCAAAAAAAGACATTCGCTGATCCTGTCTTTGACTACGTCGATCGATGGATTTATAAATTGGCAGGCATCTCTCCTCATACTTCAATGAATTGGAAAAGCTATGCTGTAAATTTAATTAAAACAAACGCAGTCATGATTTTATTAACCTATCTTATTTTAAGAATCCAGGGTATGGCAATCTATAATCCCAATCAAATTGAAGGAATGGAACCGTCGCTTTCTTTTAATACGGTTATCAGTTTTATGACAAATACCAATTTACAGCATTATGCTGGTGAAAATGGACTCTCTTATTTATCACAAATGACGGTTATAATTTTCATGATGTTTGTCTCTGCTGCTAGTGGTTATGCCGCTTGTATAGCGTTTATTCGTGGACTAGCAGGTCATTCCAAAGATAATATGGGTAACTACTATGTCGATATGGTTCGAATTACTACCCGTATTTTGATCCCCTTTTCAATACTCGGTGGCTTGTTACTTGTTTGGCAAGGAGTGCCACAAAATTTCAGTGGTAATTTAATAGTAGACACATTGGAAGGAAGCAAACAAGTGATTGCAATGGGACCGGTGGCCGCTTTAGAAATAATTAAACACTTAGGTACGAACGGTGGAGGATTCTTAGGGGCCAATTCAGCTACTCCAATTGAAAATCCAACTCTTATCTCAAACTTAATTGAACTCTATTCCATGATGCTATTACCAGGCGCTTGTGTAATTACCTTTGGAAAAATGGTAAGCGAAAACAAATCAACCAATCAAATAAATCCTATCAACCAAACTGTTAAACCATCCTTCATTCATAGAGCATTTGGTAAACAAGGATTTAGTCTTTTTACTGCCATGGGTATTCTATTCACATTAGGTTTAGTTCTTTGTTTCTGGGCTGAAAGTCAAGGGAATCCCGTCCTAGCCCGATTGGGATTAGATCAAGCCATGGGAAACACGGAAGGAAAAGAGCTTCGGTTTGGGATTGCACAATCTGCCTTATTCACTACTACTACTACTTCCTTTACGACCGGTACTGTTAATAATATGCATGATACATTGACTCCTTTAGGGGGCTTAGTTCCCTTATTACACATGATGTTAAATGTCGTTTTTGGTGGAAAAGGAGTTGGCTTAATGAATATGATTTTATACGCCATCCTTTCTGTCTTTATCTGTGGCTTAATGATTGGCCGTACACCGGAATATTTAGGGAAAAAATTGAAGGACGTGAAATGAAGCTAACCGCTCTTAGCATCATAATTCATCCCTTATTAATCTTAGGTTTTTCTGCTTTAGCTATTGGAACAGAATGGGGAAGGGAAGCTATTTCTAATCCTGGCTATCACGGCTTATCACAAATTCTTTATGAATTTTCATCTTCCGCCGCTAATAACGGTTCTGGTTTTGAAGGGTTAGGTGATAATACCTTATTCTGGAATCTAACAACCGGTCTTGTTATATTCTTTGGTCGCTACTTATCAATTATTATTCAGCTTGCAATTGCTGGATCTTTAATGCGTAAACAAATGATCAACCAGTCGACAGGAAGTTTGCAAACCAATACGCTATCTTTTGCTTTCATTTTAGTGATGGTTGTTTATATCTTTGCTGCCCTAACGTTCTTACCTGTTCTCGTTCTAGGCCCAATTGCTGAACACCTTACATTATTATCTTAACCTTTAATTGAGGAGGAAAAACAATGTCTCATAAAAGTAACACCTTAATTACCAAAGAGATGTTTCAAGAAGCTTTAATTGGCGCATTTAAAAAATTAAATCCTATTTATATGGTGCAAAATCCGGTCATGTTTGTCGTCGAAGTCGGTTTTTGTATTACCCTTCTATCTACTTTCTTTCCATCCCTATTTTCTCAAAATACCAGTGATGGAAATCTTAAAATCTATAACTTACTAGTTAGTCTTATTTTATTATTAACGATTCTGTTTGCTAATTTTGCTGAATCGATTGCCGAAGGTAGAGGGAAGGCTCAAGCAGCCACACTTAAAGCAACTCAACAAGCAACAGAAGCGAGACGATTGCTTAAAGATGGCTCTGAAGAAGTTGTGCTATCGAATCAATTAAATAAAGGAGATATCGTACTAGTATCTGCTGGCGAAGTCATTCCTGGTGATGGTGAAGTAATTGAAGGAGTTGCCTCAGTTGATGAATCAGCTATTGTGAGTCCGCTCCCGTCGTAAGAGAATCGGGCGGTGACTTTTGCTCTGTTACAGGAGGAACTACTCTTGTATCGGATTGGCTCAAAATTGAAATTACCTCCGAACCGGGAAATAGCTTTCTGGACCGAATGATTGCCCTAGTTGAGGGCGCTTCTCGTAAAAAAACACCCAATGAAATTGCTTTAAACACTCTATTAGTTTCTTTAACCATTATTTTCTTAATTGTTATTGTCACCCTTTATCCCATCGCATTGTACTCAGGTATTTCAATTCCTACATCAACCCTAATTGCCTTAACCGTTTGTTTAATTCCAACCACTATTGGAGGGCTATTGTCAGCCATCGGAATTGCTGGTATGGATCGAGTAACTCGTTTTAACGTGATTGCTATGTCTGGTAAGGCCGTTGAATCCTGCGGAGATGTAGATACAATGATTCTTGATAAAACAGGGACTATAACCTATGGTAACCGATTAGCTGCTGAAATAATTCCCGTTGAAGGTGTTAAATTACCTGAAGCTCTTCGGTGTGCTGCCTTAACCAGTCTGCATGATGATACACCTGAAGGCAAATCAGCCCTCGATTTAGCGAGACAATTGGGCGATGATAGTCAAGAAGAATCAGGCGCAGAATTTGTCCCATTTACCGCTCAAAGTCGTATGAGTGGCGTTGATTTAAATGGTGGTCAATCATTACGTAAAGGAGCAATGGATGCAATTATCACTTATGCTAAAGACCACGGGGGTCAAATACCAAAAGATTTAACTGCTTTAGTAGAACGCATCTCAGGTCTAGGCGGAACCCCCTTAGTCATGTGTGAAGGCAATAAAATTTTAGGTGTTATTTATTTAAAAGATACGGTTAAAGAAGGTATGGAAGAACGTTTCGAACGTCTACGTGAAATCGGGATTAAAACGATCATGTGTACCGGTGACAACCCATTAACAGCAGCTACGATTGCTAAAGAAGCTGGCGTGGATGGCTTCATTGCGGAATGTAAACCAGAAGATAAGATTGAAGTTATTCGAAAAGAACAAGCAGAAGGTAAAATCGTTGCGATGACTGGAGACGGAACCAATGATGCGCCTGCGTTAGCCCAGGCTAATGTTGGTTTAGCCATGAACAGTGGAACCACCGCTGCTAAAGAAGCCGCCAATATGGTAGATTTAGATTCTGACCCCACAAAAATTATAGAGGTTGTAGAAATTGGTAAACAATTGCTCATCACAAGAGGTAGTTTGACCACCTTCTCAATTGCCAATGATATTGCTAAATATTTTGCTATTATTCCGGCAATGTTTATGCTTTCAATTCCACAATTGAGCGTATTAAATATTATGAACTTAGCTACCCCTCAAAGCGCCATTCTTTCAGCTTTAATTTTCAACGCTGTTGTCATTCCTTGCTTAATTCCACTAGCAATGAGGGGAGTAAAATATCGTCCGATGAGCTCTGGAAAATTATTGGCTAGAAATATGATGATTTACGGCTTAGGCGGAGTTATCACTCCTTTTATTGGGATCAAATTAATTGATATTATCATAAGTCCACTCTTGTCAGGTTTAGGTATGTAGGAGGTTTAACAATGAATAAAAAAACAAATTCTTTTTGGCAAGATTTTCGTCAAAGTTTAGGTCTTACTATAGTCATGATGGTTGTTTGTGGACTCTTCTTCCCCCTCGTTTTATCCGGCTTGTCCTCTCTTATTTTTCCGCATCAAGCGGCCGGGAGTACAGTGGAGGTCGATGGTAAAGTGATAGGCGTTCAAAACGTCGGACAAGAATTTACGCAAGACTATTTCTTATGGAGTCGACCTTCTGAATATCATTACAATGTATATAAAGAGGATACCAACGGTAAGGCTTATTACCTTGACGGTGAAGAATTCATCGGATTATCCTCTGGATCGGCTAATTATGCTGCTTCTAATCCCGACTTAGCCAAGCGAGTTTCAATGGATATGAAAAAATTCCTTGATAAAAATCCAACCGTTACAGCGAAGGATATTCCGACTGATTTAATGACAGCTTCCGGTTCAGGATTAGACCCTCATATCTCAGTCCAGGCAGCTGAAATCCAAATTCCTCGTATCGAAAAAGCCTCTGGTATTTCAGCCAATCAGCTGGAATCGATCATCGCTAAGCATACACAACCAAAAGCATTAGGAATATTTGGTGAAGAAGCTGTAAATGTCCTTTTAGTAAATAAAGAAATTAATCAAATGATGAAAAAATAATCCATTTTATCCTTACACAAATTAAAAAGAAGTCATTCTACTTGCAAACGATTAACAAAAGTTTTAAGATTTACTCAACAAAATATAGAGGAGATTATTAAAATGTCAGAAGAAAAAAACAAAGCAAAACTAGACAAACTATCTGGGAATGTAAAAGAAACAATTGGAAAAGCAACTGATAACAAAAAATTACAATCTGAAGGTATCGCTGACAAAATTAAAGGGACTGTCAAAGAAGGAATTGAAGACGCAAAAGATGTCGTAGAAGGCCTTAAAAAAGGGTTGTCTGACGAAGAATAAGTTTAAGAATAATAAGCACCAGGCTCTCCAAAGAAAGTCTGGTGCTTATTTCAATTCAAAAATTTTTTTACCCTCTTATTTGAGCGTGATACCTACTGTAAATAATTCCGTTGAATATCTTAGCAATAAAACGCTATATATCCCGCATAGGCTAACCCTTATGACCCTTCCTAAGTTCTAGTAGTCTCTCTTTAATTATAACGGGCAATGAATTGCTAATCATTTGACTATGCTTACTCTATGGATAAAAAAGATAGGAATTAAAGCACGGTAAAATTGTAGCTGCTTTTTAGCAAAAGAATGGCTCTTCTTTAGTCGGAATTGCCCCCTTTAACATTCGGCAAAAGTGAACACTTTCCAAAAAGGTTCCTATAAAAAAGAATTGATGACCCTCTCTGAGAAGAATGTACTGAAATCGAGCGGATAATCCTTGGCAAAAACAATAACGATTAGTTGACGAAAACTAGTCATCATTGCTTGAAGAGTATTCACGAAAGCATTGATATACATCCTTCAATAACTGGTTCGTACTAGTTAGATACTATCAATTACGATCCGCCAGCAACAATAAAGCATGCTATCACCTCTAACTATAAACCATGAATTAAATATTTGGAAGTCTTATAATGGGTTGGCTAGTGGGTTTATTTACCTTAGTCCATGTTGCATAAAATGCACAATTTACCTCCACTTAAACTTCATTAAATCTTTTTATGAGACTCTAATAAATTTCTTACACCAAGCAGAAAGAATATCCGAACAATACACCATAATCAAATAGCAAAGTAAATATAATGTGATGTCTGTGTACCGAAAGAAACTCATGGCTAAACGAAATTGCATTCCCAAGCCGCCTGCTCCAACTATACCTACTATTAACGAAGCTCGAATAATATTTTCAAATCGGTATAAAATATAATTTAAAGTCTTAGGCATTAATTCAGGAATAAGACCATATAAAAAAACTTGCAAAGTACTTGCTCCATTAACGATCAAGTTTTTGATCGGTCGATCATCCATATCTTCAATTAATTCCGCAACAAGCTTACCCAAGATACCAAAATTGTGCAAAGCTAAGGCTAAAGCACCTGGTAAAAGTCCAGGTTTAAAAAGATAGAGTAAAATCATCGCCCACAATAACTCTGGCACTGCTCTACCAATTAAAAATAAAAACCGCCCCAAATAATATAAGGGCCAATAATACCACTTACTCCTATAAGTCAATTCTCCGGAGACAACATTTCGAGCAGTAGGAAATACAAATATTAACATCCCTAGTGTTGCAAAACCAATGGCGACGATAGACATCACAAAAGTTTGAGCTGATAGCTTAAGAGCAACCTTCCAGTCTTTAGGGTCTAGGTAGGCTACCTTTTCTTTGCCAATTCCTAAAAGATTTTTAACAAACTTTTGTAAATAAATACTATTTTCACTATTGAAAATCGCAAATATATCACGTTCATGTTTAAAAAAGATTGATATCCAAGAAATAATGATGAGAAGAATGAGTAACCAAAAGGAATTACCAATAAAGTGAGACCTTTTCTTTGAGCTAATCATGATAGAATCCCCCTAATTCTTGCACTCCATTGATCAATTATAAAAATTAACAGAATAAGAAAAATTAAATAGGTCCAAACTTCTTCAAATCGCATATCTTGTAATGCCATTTGTATTCGGAAGCCAATTCCTCCTAATCCTACAAATGATAAAACGGATGAAGAACGAATGGCACATTCTAAACGATACATCGTGTAACTCAACATATTAGGGAAGGCAATTGGTAAATATCCGTAAATAGTTGAAAAGGATTAGCTCCTGCCTCCCTCAAAGAACTAAGAGGCGCTTGAGGAACTTCTTCTAAAAGATCAGCATATGTTTTTCCTAAATAACCGATATAAGGAATTCATAAAGCAAATATTCCAGCTAAGGGATTCAAACCAATAGCTGCCACAAACATCCATGCCCAAACTAATTCGTGAATCGCTCTTAAAAAACCAATAATTATTCTAGCGGTCAGTCGGACTAGCGAACTTTTAATTAAAACACCTGCTGCTAGCATAGCCAAAATCATAGCAAATAAAATAGCAATCGAAACAGCAATTAAAGCATATGAAAAAGTTGTCCATAACGCCTCGATTGCAAGCATTATTGTCTCTAAGCTTAGGTCTAAGCGGGGCATCGATCCTAGCATACGTAGGGCCATTTCAAACCCCCCACTATTTATAACGCCTTTACTCCAAGGGATAATTATAAGACTGGCTAGAAAGACAAGCAATAGAATCAGAGATAGGAATTCTCGTCGATTTCTTTCTAAAACCTTATCCATTTCTTTTCACCTCATAGAGGTCTTTAAACATTGATTCACCAACATCATCAACTTTTTTATCAAAAACAATTTGTCCTGCACGAATGCCAATAAT
Organism: Facklamia sp. P12932; assembly: GCF_050409545.1. Lineage (NCBI taxonomy): Bacteria > Bacillati > Bacillota > Bacilli > Lactobacillales > Aerococcaceae > Facklamia > Facklamia sp. P12932. Next base: position 15,244 of record NZ_JBNUPG010000025.1, read on the forward strand.
CCTTGAAAAAAACTCTAAAGAAAGTTCCACAGAATGCATTGAGGCTACAAGCGTTCTCTGATCTTCATTAACTAAGTGATTCAAAAGCTTTAATACAATTCGAGCATTAGTTGGATCTAAGGAAGAAACAGGCTCATCAGCTAAAATTATCTTAGGATCTTGAACAAGCAAACGGGCAATAGCGACTCGTTGTTGTTCTCCTCCTGATAAATTAGCAGTCACTTCAAATATTTTATCCACCATACCTACTTTATTTAGGGCAGATTGTGCTATTTTAAGATCTTGAGCTTTAAAGAGTGAAAGGAATGACTTAAAGGTTCCCCATTCATTAAAACGTCCCACTAAAACATTGTTTATTACACTTAAATTATTTACCAAATCAAATTGTTGTCGCAATACGCCAACCAATTTTGCATATTCTTTCTGATTGACATACTTCTTTATGTTTTGACCTGCTAATTCAATTTCACCTTGGTCCGCATGAATTGTTCTAGTTAACAAATTCATTAAAGTTGTCTTACCTGATCCTGAAGGCCCTAATAAAGCAATTCGTTCTCCTTCTGCTACTTCAAAAGAAATATCTTGTAAAGCGAACAGGTCACCAAATTGTTTGGTAACCTGTTCTAAGGAAATAATCGTTTGATTTGTCACAATTCACACCTACTCAATTAATCCTAAGTCTTTTGCTACTTTTTCAATACGATCATAATTTTCATTTTTTGTTTCAATAAATTTATCTGTCGATAATAACTCTAATACTTCAGAGTCTTGCGGCCTAACATTCAGTAATACTTCCTTTATCTTTTCCTTAGTACCTTCGCCAAATTTTGCATCAACATCACCAACCGTCCAGTTATAATCATAATAGTCTGGCGTAATAAAGAACGACTCTACTTTGTCTTCATTCACTTCACCTTTTTCAATCGCTTGCTCCCAGTATTGTTGATTCACCGCACCAGCTTTTACTGTTCCGGCCTCTACTAAAGCAATGGTCTTGTCATGAGATCCTGAGTATACCGGTTCCCCATCAAAGACCTCTTCTGGATTAATCCCAACTTCTGATAAAAAATAGCGCGGCATTAAATGACCGGAGGTTGATGATTCAGAGCCAAATGCGAAAGATTGACCTTTTAAATCTTCTAACTCTTCAATTTCCGAGCCTTTTTGTTTAATGAAATAAGATTTAAACTCAGCATCCATCGGGCGTTGAGCAATGGCTTCTGCTTCTGGCACTAATGAGCGCGCTTGAACGCCAGTTAACCCACCAAACCATACTAAATCAATTTCTCCTCGTTCAAAGGCAGTTACCACTGAAGCATAATCTGTAACTGGAACGTATTCCACATCCATACCTAATTCTTCAGATAAATATTCAGCGAATGAACCAAATCCACGAGTTAATTCAGTCTGATCAAAGTCTGGAATAGCAGAAATTTTGAACACTTGCTCTTCTTCAGCTTTTATTTGATTAACAGTAAATATATTGACCATAAGAGCTACAATTAGTGTTATTGATGTTATGACGCTTATAAATTTTCTCATTAAAGTCCCTCCTAATTTTTATTACTTTTTAATGATGTTAAATAATTAATAAGAAAGGAAGCTTTCCTACTACAATGCAACTTAGCATAATTTATAGCAACTACCTAAAATACAAGCTCAATCATAGTTCAGTCTTTCTGATATATCCCTTTGATCTATCAGTAAAACTAATAAAATTTTTAAAAAGGGGCTGTATCATAAGTCCATTTTTGCTATAACTTTTAAAATAAGACCCGAGATAAAATGTCCACGCATTTTGTCTCGGGTCTTTATTT